>JACDCM010000249.1 GCA_013817545.1 Gemmatimonadaceae bacterium
GCTCAGCTCTCCGCCGTCACCAGAGACAGCGACGGTGATGTCTTGAATGGCCGCTCCGTCACCTGGACATCGCTCAACAGTGCAGTCGCCACGGTATCGCAGGCGGGACTCGTTACGGGCATGACGGCGGGAACAGCGGTGATCCGCGCGACGAGCGAAGGTCGGAGCGGCGAGGTCACGGTGACGGTCTCGCCCCCCTCCGTAGCCTCGCTTACAATCACTCCGGACTCCGCGCGTACGAGCGCGACCCTGGCTGTGGGCGACTCACTTGCTCTTCAGGCGAGTCCGCGCGATGCCCAGGGAAACATCCTCCCTGGACGCACGGTCACCTACCAGAGCTCCAATCCGGCGGTCGTCAGCGTGTCACCCACCACCGGGCTGGTGAGGGCGGTAGCTGCTGGAGGTCCGGTTACGATAACCGCAACCAGTGAGGGTCGGACGGCAACCGCGACCATCTCTACCGTTGCGCCGTTCGTGCTTACCCAGGTAGGCGGACAGAATCTCCCCGCGCCGATCCCAAATGTTCCGTCTTTGGTGGTGGTGAGCGGCCGGGTTATTTTGTACGCTAACGGTCGCTACTCCGCACCGTTGAATTACCAGACCGGGCCCTTTAATACCGAAGGAACATATGTGCGAAGCGGGACGCAAATAACCTTTACTGATTCCAATGGACAGCAGGTCGTCGGAACGATAATAGGAAATGTGCTCACCCGTGGCGTCTTCACGTTCGTTCAATAGGGTCGTTCGATCTGACGGCGGCCGGGGAGGAGATTGCGTCGCCGCGGAGCGGCTCGCAATGACTTGAGGTGCGGCGTGGCCCGGTCCCTAAAGTCGGAGCGAGCCTCGGGTCGCATCCATCACAGTCACGCCTGATTCAGCCGTCACCGGCGCAACGGTTGCTGTGGGCGACGCACTACCGCTGCAGGTTGATTTTTTCGATGCGGACGGGAACGCACTTCCACCGGAGAAGGTCAAATTCAGGAGTTCTGACCCCGCGGTCGCGACGGTATCCAATGCTGGCGTCGCCACGGCCGTCGCCGAAGGCGGCCCCGTCACCATAACGGCCAAATACCGGAACCTGACGGCGACGGCAAGAGTAACTGTCGTCAAGCCCTTCATCCTCACCCAAGTGGGTGGACAGGACATCCCCGCGCCAATTCCAAACGTCCCGGCTTTGGTCGTAGTTGGTGGACGCATGATCCTGTACGCGAATGGCCGATATTCCGCGAGGATCAGTTATGCAACCGGTCCCGTACTCGATCAGGGCACCTTCGTGCAGAGCGGCACCCAAATCACCTTTACCTCCGATACACCAGGCGCACTGCAGGTGGTGGGATTGCTCGTGGGGGATGTGCTCCAACGCTCAATATTTACATTCGTGCGTTAGTACGAATGGCCGACATGCGGGCACTCGAGAAAGTGATTTGCACGGTTTCGCCTGGACAGGATTTCCTCCCGCCAGTGCGCGGAGTCCAACTTGATGGAACGCCACTTGCCTCTCTACGGGTGATTGCACAACAAATTTTCCACTCGGAGAAACAGCATGCGTAATCTGTACTTGTTGGGCCTCACCGCGATTCTGGCGTCTGGATGCGCCAGTAGCGGCGGCGGAAGCATTTTCCCCGAAGCGGGCGATGCGGACGCGGCGATCGCAGACGCGGAGCAACAGATCAACCAGGCAACAGCGATCGGTGCCGATTCGCTGGCTTCTGACGCAATTGCGTCAGCGCGCCAGAATCTCGCCACCGCGCGATCGATGAACACCGGGCCTGGGCGTGACCGAGCCGCATTAGCGGGCAGGCAGGCGGCCGCAGATGCAATTTTCGCCCAGGAACGCGCAAAACTTGTTATGGCCGAACGGCTGCAAGCTCAGGCCAAGGCGTCGCTCGACGCGCTGCCACCGAATGGAGGTGCTCAATGAAAACGCGAATTCTTCTCCTTGCTGTGACCGCTGTGTTCAGCGCTGGGTGCGCGAGCACCAAGACACCCGCCTCGCTCACAGAGGCGCGTAACCTGTTTCAATCGCTATCGGCACAGGGCGCTCAGGAGCGGGCCAACGGCGAAATGCTCCGCGCGCGTGAGGCGATAAACGATGCGGAAGTTGCCGTCAACAAGAAAGACAATCAGGACTACGTCAACGGCATATCGGACATCGCGCTGCAGACAGCCAAGACAGCGCAAGCCGCCAGCATGCGGGTGATGTCGGAGAAAGCCACCGACAGCCTTCGCACAGCGCGTCTGAACCGGATCATTTCACTGACAGAAGCGCAACGAAATTCGCTCGCGGCGCAGAATCAGCTGTCCGCAGCCGAGATCTCGGCGCTGCGGGACCGGAACATTCAGGTATCGCAGACCGCCGATTCGCTTCGTGTAGCGGTTAGCGTGGAATCGCAGCGCGCCGATTCCCTGCGTGTGGCCGCCGAAGAGGCGAACGCAAAGCTCAATGCGGCGTTGATGCAGCTTCGTACCCTCGTCGTCGAAATCACGAATCTTCAGCAGACGTCGCGCGGTCTGGTGATCAGCCTGAGCGACATTCTGTTTGACGTCGACAAGGCGACGCTCAAGGCTGGTGCAGAAGCGAACATTCGGCGCATAGCCGCGGTGCTGGATCAGTATCCCGATAACGCGATCGTCGTCGAAGGTCACACCGACGCTCAGGGTAGCGACGCTTACAACCAGAAGTTGTCGGAAGATCGCGCTGCTTCCGTACGGGCGGGCCTGGTGACTGGCGGAGTCGATCCGGGCAACATTACCTCCAAGGGTTTTGGTGAGTCGCAGCCCGTATCCACAAACGACACTCCCGCTGGGCGGCAACAGAACCGTCGGGTAGAGGTGGTGGTTCTCGGCGCAGGCACGGTGGCGGATGCCCTGCAGTCTGACACTACGCGCACACCGCCGCGGTAGTTGGCCGGCCGGCAAACTATGGGCGTACAGAGCGTCTAGTTCGCAGTTCGCAGTTGGCAGGCCGCGTATCGACCTGCCCTACTGCTAGCACGCAACACCAGGCGTGGCGATGAAACATGGCGAAAAGGCCAGCGAGGACTATGTTCGCTGGCCTTTTCCTGTGTGCTTGCATTCCTTTCCTGATGCTTGTTGTGCTTTTGAAGCAAGGCGGGCGTGTCTGAGCCGAATCAGAACGACAGAGAGAGCTCGCAATTGCGTTAGCCTTTCAGGCGTGGTAGTTCTGCCTCGACTTTGTTCCTCTCCCCATTTAGCGAGATTGCTCACAGTGCCTCATTCACGCAGCGATCGCACCCTTTTCACATGAATCGGGAGCGTCTGTTCGAAGAGTGCGCACGGCTCGCGTCGGGCAAGGGAAACGGTGCGGTTGCCAGCGTCGGACGCCGACGTGGCTCTCTGCCAATGAGTGCTACAGCGAAGATGGTGGTTACTTGTGACGGCGCGCGCTTTGGCACGGTGGGCGGTGGCTGTCTCGAGGCCGAGATAACGGAGCGAGCGCTCGAGGTTGCGCAGTCGCGCATACCCGCTATAAGTGAGCACACGCTCAACTCGGATCTCGCAGGCGACTATGGACTCACATGCGGCGGAACCGCGATGATGTTCATCGAGCCCGTTTACGCGGACCAGGTGCTTGCCTCCGTTTATGGTGAGTCGGCGGCTCTGCTCCTGCGGGGAGAGCGGGGTGTGCTCGTTACGGGCCCGGACTGGTCAGCAGGAGTTCAGAAGGTTCTCGTTAAAGCAGGCGGCGTAATAGGCAGCGGTGACGAGAGGTTGAGCGCGGCCGCATCGCGCATAAACCCCTTGCGCGAGGAGCCGGAACTGGACGACACCCTGCTCGTGGAGCCGCTCGTAGGTGCGCCGCGCCTCGTTGTGTTTGGCGGAGGACACGTCGGGGCGAAGGTGGCACAGGCCGCCGCGTTCGCCGGTTGGCGCGTGACTGTCGCCGACGACCGTCCTGAGTTCGCGGACCCCGTACGCCTGCCGTTCGCGGAGCGTACGCTCGTGTGCGACTACGGCAGTCTGTCGGAAAATCTCGGTATCGATGCGGCGACGTACATCGTGATCTGCACGCGCGGGCATCAGCACGACGCACTCATCGCGGAACAGGTTGCGCGCCTCGATACTCGCTATCTGGGCATGCTCGGCAGCCGAAGAAAGGTCGCACTCACCTGGAAAATGCTCGAGAGCTGGGGAGTGCCGGCTGCGCGTTTGGCGTTGGTGCACGCGCCCATTGGGATGGCGATAGGCGCAGATACGCCCGAAGAGATCGCTATCAGCGTGGTCGCGGAGATGATAGCGGTGCGGCGATCGGAAGGAGGACGGCGAGGCGTTAAGGAGTGACCACTTTTTGCACCTGCCTGACCACCGTTTGCTTTCCAGCCTGGACGACCACCGTTTGTTCGTGATTCATGACCATCTTTTTCAGGGTCACGCTTCCATTCACGGTCGATAGCTTGAGCTCCGGACCACCGCTGCCAAGGATTGCATGCATTCGCCGCGGATGCTTTTCAGTACTCGCCGCTACCGGATAATTGGTCCAGAATTTTCCATTGACAGTCGACAGGTCGATCACCGCATTGATCTGATCCGGTAACTCGGCCGTGACCGAGCCATTCACCGTGCTGAGCTTTACGCCCGCATCACCCACAAGAGAGTCAACGCGGGCCGTGATGCTGCCGTTAACAGTGGAAGCATCAAGAGGCCCCCGGGCAGTCATTGCCTTGATGCCGCCGTTGACCGTGGATGCTTTCACGGCTTCACCGACGTCGAGGATGGTTATCTCTCCGTTCACGGTGGTTGCGTCGAGCTTGACGCCGCGGGGAACTGCCACCTTGAAGAGCACGGACACATCGTTCTTTCCTCCAAACATCTTCATCCACGTGGAGCGTCTGGTGCGCGACTTGTAGCCGTCTTCGGCGCACTTCCCGCCTCTGCCCCACATGGCGCAAATCGTCACGTCACCGTCGGCGTGACCCTTGTTGGCAACAATACGAACACGGTCCGGATCGCCCCGAGTCCAGCGCTTGATTGCTGTCACACGCAACTCGTCGCCGGTGGCGCTCTCAACTTTTATCGCGCCGTTCAAATTTCTGATTCTCGCCCACTGTCCGGCGGGCACCTTTCCCTGCCAGTTCCACTCGGCGGTGCGATGACCGCGGTCGTCGGAGTCGAAATCGAAGTCGTGGTCGCTATTATCGAGCCGGGTTTTTGCCAGGATCAGGGCGGCGGTGACGGTGGCCGCGACAACCATGCGTGTGGTGAGAGACATGGGGGGTTACTGAAAGTTGTGGGCAACAATCAAGAACAGCGAGCTGCGAACTGCGAACAGGCAGGATCTGCCGCTTTTCCATTTCGCAGTTCGAAGTTCGCAGTTGGCCATACGGTATCTCGCCCAGCAAGTTTCAGTAAGTCTTGATCTACAGCTTTCGTAGCTCGATGCTACCGTTGACGGTGCTCAGCTTGATCTGGCGCCCACCGGTACCGATTGTGCCGCGTATGCTCTTGGGCTGAATGCGTCCAATGATCGTCAGAGGGTACATGCTACTCACGCCGCCATTCACCGTGGACATCCTGACCTCTGCATTCAGAGATGCCGGCGCTTCAACAGTGACCGAACCGTTGACGGTGGAGAAATCCATGTCGCCTGTGCCCTGGATCTCATCCATGCGCACGCTGAGCCCGCCATTCACCGTGCTTGCTTCAACAGGTCCGGTGGTGGTCGCGACATCCACCTCGCCGTTCACCGTGTGGGCAACGGCTTCCGCGCTGGCGCCACGAATGTCGATTCCTCCGTTAACGGTGCTGGTCAGCACCTTCACTCCCTTGGCCAGCTTTACGGTGAAGTGAACACTGACATCGTTGTTGCGCCGGCCTCGATCTTCGTGATCGCCGCGACTGTGGTATCCGTCCGCGTCGCAGGATGACTGCTCGAACCAGAGGGCGCATATGGTGACGTTGTCGCCGTCCTTGATGACTTCAAACCGGACATCTTTTGGATCGCCACGACGCCAGTTCTTTTCGGCTTTGATCTCGGTATCCGCTCCCGTACCCGGCTGCACATCGATGTCGCCGTTCAGATTGCGAACTCGGACCCAGCTCCCCGCGGACACCTTTCCGGTCCAGTTGAAGGCGTTCTCGTCGCGGTTGCGCTCACGCTCCTGCGCAGTCGCGAGGGCCGGTATCAACAGGGATGAGAGCAGTGCGGCCGTGATCATTCGTTGCATGCCAGTTACTCCGGTGTGGCGCGGCCGGTGCCGCGCTCTATTGTGATGTTGCCGCTGTGTGTCTGCGCCGAGATACGAGCACCACCATTGCCTATCTTGAACGCCATCCGACGGCGCCCGCCATTCTGCGAGCCTGGCTGGAGGATCATCTGAAAATCGTTGCTCTCGATTTCGCCGCTGAAGGTCTCGAGA
>JACDCM010000250.1 GCA_013817545.1 Gemmatimonadaceae bacterium
GGTACGCGAGCGGAATGTAAGTGAGAAAGCCGCCGGTCTCATCCTGTAAATCACGAAGCATTGACAGATGATCAAGCCGGTCCTCTATCGTTTCAACGTGACCGTACAGCATCGTGCAGTTGGACCGCATGCCCAGCGTGTGCGCGACGCGATGGACAGCGATCCAGTCCTCCGCAGCGAGCTTGCGATCCGCGATAGTTGCGCGCACACCGCTACTGAAGACTTCAGCTCCGCCACCCGGGAGCGTGTCGAGTCCGGCATCACGCAGCGCGATAAGGACGTCCTCGACGCTCATTTTTTCAATTCTAGCTATGTGCGCTATCTCGACTGCCGTAAGCGCCTTGATGTGCACGTTGGGATGCCGCTCCTTGAGTCCGCGGAACATCTCAGAGTAGTAGGCCAGCCCGGCGTGCATGTCCAAACCACCGACAATGTGAAACTCGCGCACGTAGGGGTTGGCTGACGCTTCCGCGTACGCCTGCTCCATGGTATACCGATACGCGCCTTCCTCCTTGGGAAGCCTCGCGTATGAGCAGAATACGCAGGTCTTGCGAAGGATGCAGACGTTAGTCGGATTGATGTGCTGATTGGCCGCGAAATAAACGCGCGAACCGTGCTTGGCTCGATTGGCTGAATCGGCGAGCGCGCCGAGGCCGATCAAGTCCGACGATCTGAATAGAGTAGCGCCGTCGGCCAGACTCAGTCGCTCGCCGCCGGCCAACTTGTCGGCGATTTTCCGCAGTGCGAAATCAGAAATCAGCGACCGATTCAGGTTAGCGAGCGACGAAGCCACGCGCTAATCCGCGAATCGCTTGATGGCGAGCGACACGTTATGCCCGCCAAAACCAAAGCTGTTGCTCAGAACAGCAGTCACATCCCGGTCAACAGCCACGTTGGGGGTATAGTTGAGGTCGCACTGGGGATCCGGAGTCGTGTAGTTGATGGTCGGTGGAATCTTTCCCTGCTGCACAACCAGCGAGCTGACAAGAAACTCAAGAGCACCCGCCGCACCGAGCATGTGACCGGTGCACGATTTCGTGGAGCTTACGTTCAAGTCCTTGGCATACTCTCCAAAAACCGCCTTGATTGCCTTCGTCTCATTCAGATCGTTGGCGGGCGTTGAGGTGCCGTGAGCATTGATGTACTGCACGGTTGCGGGAGTCAGTCCAGCATCCTCCATGGCTCGGCGCATCGCGCGCTGCGCACCTTCGCCGTCCGGCGCCGGAGCAGTGAGGTGATAAGCGTCGCCCGTCATCCCATACCCGCCTATTTCAGCGTAGATCCTCGCTCCGCGCTCGCGGGCATGCTCCAGCTCCTCGAGGACCACAATGCCGGCGCCTTCTCCCATCACGAAACCATCACGACCGGCGTCGAATGGGCGTGATGCCGCCTCCGGCTCGTCATTGCGCTCCGACAGTGCCCTCATGTTCGCGAAGCCACCGATTGCCATGGCTGTCACGGTGGCTTCCGCCCCGCCAGTGATCATCACATCGGCGTCGCCATACTGAATCGCCCTGAAGGAGTCGCCGATCGCGTGCGCGCCAGTGGCGCAAGCCGAGACGGTGGCATAGTTGGGTCCCTTCGCATTGAAGCGCATGGAAACTATGCCCGCCGCGATGTCTGCAATGAACATGGGGATAAAGAAGGGGGATACACCCTTCGGTCCGCGTTTGCTGTACTGGTCGTGCTGCTCTTCGAAGGTCTTGAGCCCGCCTATTCCGCTTCCGACGATTACGCCAGTGCGCTCCTGATCGTAGCCCGTGCCGTCGCCAAATCCCGCGTCGTGCATGGCCTGCACCGAAGCGGCGACAGCATACTGTGTGTAATGATCCGCGCGTTTCGCCTCCTTGCGGTCCATGAAAGTGCCTGCATCAAAATTCTTCACCTCCGCTGCGAACCGGACCGCGAACCCCTCAGGATTGAATTTCGTGATCGGTCCTGCACCCGATTTGCCGTCCAGAAGCGCACGCCAAGTCGTCGCCACGTCGTTGCCGACGGGCGACACCGTTCCCAAACCGGTAACTACAACCCGCCGGCGAGTCACGCGCTCGTCTTTTCCCGCAAATACGATAGTGCATCACCGACAGTGCGCATCTTTTCCGCATCTTCGTCGGGAATGTCGATGTTGAACTCCTTCTCGAACTCCATCACCAATTCGACGGTATCCAGGCTGTCCGCACCCAGGTCTTCCATGAAGCTCGCCTCATTCGTGAGCTTCTCCATTTCCACGCCCAGCTCCTTGGCGATGATGTTCTTGACCTTCTCTTCGAGTTCAGCCATGGACTTGTTCCTCAAACGGGTTGATTGTCGCGAAGCGCAGGTTGCGCCACACCTAAAGCTACATCACCATGCCGCCGTCCACCACGAACACCTGACCTGTGATGTATGCGGCGTACTCCGAAGCAAGAAACGCCGCCACACCAGCTATGTCGGCGGGAGTTCCCAGACGCTCAAGAGGAATCTGAGCGGACAACGTCTGGCGGGCTTCGGCGCTCAGATCGGCCGTCATGTCGGTATCGATGAATCCCGGGGCTATCGCGTTGCAGAGAACGTTCCGCGAAGCAAGCTCTTTCGCTACCGATTTGGTGAGCCCGATTAGACCTGCCTTGCTCGCCGCGTAATTCGCCTGACCCTTGTTGCCGGTTATTCCGACGACGCTGGTGATATTGATGATTCGCCCCCAACGCCGTTTCATCATGCCGCGCGTCGCCGCGCGAGTTGCGGCAAATGCTCCCTTCAGGTTGGCGTCGAGTACAGCGTCCCAATCATCGTCCTTGATCCGCAGCATGAGATTGTCGCGCGTGATTCCCGCGTTGTTCACGAGTATATCGACCGCGCCGAAAGCGGTGCCGACGTCCTCTACGAGTCGCGCAACCGCGCTCGAATCAGCGACATCCGCGGCGAAACCTCTGGCGGTTTCATGAATGGCTGCCGCCGCCTCGTCTGCTCGCGCCTGATCACGGCCAGTGACAGCGACCCGAGCACCGCAACTGGCCATTGTGGCCGCAATCTCCCGGCCGATACCGCGAGTGCCTCCGGTGATGAGCGCACACCGTCCGGACAGATCGATGGAAATCATTGGACGCGCGCGAGCATCAGTTCGACTTCCGCGACGGTGCCACAAGTCGCTGTTTCCGTTCCTGGAATGATGCGTTTGAGGAGATTCGCAAGGACGCTCCCCGGTCCCATTTCGACGTATAGTGATCCCGGATAGTCGCGAGCCAAATTCCGTATGAGCGATGTCCACCGCACTGGAGCGCTGAGTTGCTCGAGCAACAGGCGGGACGCGTCACGCGCTCCGGTCGCCGGTCGCGAACTCACGTTCGTATAAATCGGGAACGCGGATTCGCCGATGCCGGTACTGTCGAGCGCCGCACGCAACCCGTCGCTCGCCTCTTCCATCAGTGGTGAATGGAAGGCGCCGCTCACCTTGAGACGAATGGCGCGTTTCGCGCCCGCTTGCTTCGCCGCCGCCATGGCACGTTCAACCGCAGCGACCTCGCCCGATATCACGAGCTGATCCGGTGAGTTGTAGTTGGCGGGCACAACGACGCTCTCAGCACGCGATGCCTGCTTGCAAACATCCTCTACGCCAGCCTCCCCCAAACCGATAATCGCGGCCATGGCACCCGGTCGCAGCATTCCGCTTTCCAGCATCAGCTCGCCCCGGCGACGCACGAGCCTGGCAGCTTCCTCGAGCTGGATAGCACCCGCCGCATTGTAGGCTGTAAACTCACCGAGCGAATGTCCCGCTGCGGCGCGGACAAGCGGTGCAAGCCGATCGCGCAGCGCCGCCCACACGGCCGCGCCATGCGCCAGGAGCGCAGGTTGCGCGTTCTGCGTGGATGTGAGCTCGTCCTCGGAGCCGCTAAAGCATATCCTGCTGATATCGACGCCGAGCGCGTGGTCCACGGAATCGAACGCCTGACGAGCAACGGCGTACTCCGCCACGAGGTCCGCGCCCATCCCGGGCTTCTGCGATCCCTGTCCGGGGAATAGGAGAATGACGTCCATGAATCCGGGTAACTCAGAAGCGAACTACCATCGAGGCCCACGTGAAGCCGGCGCCGAAGGTGACCATCAATACAGTTGCCCCTTCCCCTATTTGTCCACGCTCCATGGCTTCGTCGAGCGCGATCGGAATGGACGCAGATGATGTGTTGCCGAATCGATCAACGTTCACATACACCTTATCCATTGGGATATCAGCGTGCTTGGCGGTTGCTTCGATGATGCGCACGTTCGCCTGGTGCGGGATCATCATGTCGATATCGTGCCCTGTAAGGTTGGCCGCCTCAAGAGCACGGTCTGCAGCCTCGGACATCGACCGAACCGCAGCCTTGAACACCTCGCGGCCAGCCATTCTCACCAGATGACTTCGATCGGCAAGAACGGCCTCCGACATGGGGAGGCTGGCGCCGCCCGCCGGACGAAACAGGAGATCGGCCAGAGTGCCGTCGCTGCGCATGTAGCTGGACAGAATACCGCGGTTATTTCTGGACTTCTGAAGAATCGCCGCGCCGGCTCCGTCGCCGAACACAACGCATGTCGAACGGTCGGTCCAGTCCACGATCGCGCTCATTTTCTCCGCACCGATAACGAGCACTGTTTCGGCCGTTCCGTTCAGGATCAGGCCCTCGCCCACATTGAGACCGTACAGCCATCCGGAGCAAGCGGCGGAAAGATCGAACGCCGATGCGCGCGATGCGCCAAGTTCTGCCTGAACGTCCACCGCCGTCGCAGGCAGCAGGCGATCCGGCGTCGCGGTACTGAGGATTATGACATCGACTTCGTCTGGCTGCACGCGCGCGCGCTGCATTGCCTCGCGAGCCGCACCCGCGGCCATGCCACACGTAGTTTCACCGTCCTGGGCGATGTGGCGCTCGGCAATGCCGGTGCGCTCGATGATCCACTCGTGAGATGTCTCGAGGCCCATCTTCGAGAAATCGTGATTCGTCAATATTTTTGACGGAATCGACCTTCCGGTACCAGAGAATTGCGCATACGGTCGGCTCACGTCCCTGCTCCGCTACCCTGCATGAGGCGTTTGCCGATGTGATCGGTCATCTGCGATTCCACTGCGCGCAGAGCTACGACAATCGCGTTTTTTATGGCGCGAGGAGAAGACGCGCCATGGCAAATGACGCTCACCCCTCTCACTCCGAGAAGCGGAGCTCCCCCCACTTCCGAGGGATCGAACTGACGAAGGCCTGGTTCGATTTTCCGCCAGTCTATGCCCGCCTTCTTCTTTAAAATGGCGAGCATGAGAGGGGCGACAGATTCGTAGAACTTCAGCAGGACGTTTCCGACGAACCCGTCGCATACAACTACGTCTACCGGACCGCGACGATTTTCGCCCTGGAGTACATCCCGGCCCTCCATGTTGCCCACGAAGTTCAGATCCGCCTTTTTGAGCAACTGATGGGCTTCCTTAACGGCCGCGTTTCCCTTCTCAGGTTCTTCACCGATGCTTAGCAACCCCACAGCGGGGTTGGACCTTACGAGAATATCCTCAGCGTACACAGTGCCAAGACGGGCGAATTGTACGAGCTCGTCAGGCGAACAATCCACGTTCGCTCCAGCATCGAGCATGACGACGGGTTTGCGCGCTGTGGGAAGTATGGTGCCTATGGCCGGCCTGGTGAGACCCGGGTGCAGTTTGAAAAGAACCGTCGACGCCGCCATCTGGGCTCCGGTACTTCCCGCGGACACGAATGCGTCTGATTTGCCTGTTGTCTGCAGGGTGAGCCCCACCATCATGGAGCTCTTTGGCTTTCCGCGAATGACGACGGCTGGCTTGTCCGTCATGGTGATTACGTCGGGCGCCTCGATGATCTCGAGGCGCTCGCGGGCATTCACCAGGCTGGCGAATTCACCTGCCAAGCCGGCGTCCAGGTGCTTTCGGATAACTTCACTTCGCCCGACGAGTTGAATTGAGTGCGCCTGGCCAAGCTCGCTCAGGGCGGAGAGAGCGCCCGCGATCGTCGCCTGGGGTGCATGGTCTCCCCCCATGGCGTCCAATGCGATGCGCGCCAAGCTAGCCCTCCCTGGCTGCTACCCGCTGCTCTCCGGCGTAGTATCCGCACTCGGCGCACACGCGATGCGGGCGCTTCATGCTCTGGCAGCGGGGGCACCGCTGAATGGCTATAGCGGGAGCTCTTTTGTGTGTGTTACGGGCGCGCTTTTTCCGCTTTGATGTACGGCGCTTTGGGACGGCCATTGCGTATCAGTCAATTAAAAAGGTGAGACTTCTAGTTCGATTCGGAGCGCAAGGACTTCAGCGCATCCAGACGGCTGTCGGTTTCGGGCGGGCATTCGCACGCACCGGTGTTCACGTCCGCTCCGCAGCGCGGACAAATCCCTG
>JACDCM010000251.1 GCA_013817545.1 Gemmatimonadaceae bacterium
GTTGCACAGTGCTCCGCGAACGTTGCGTCGACGGCATTACGGCGAATCCCGATCGGATGCGATGGTTTGTGGAGAACAGCATTGGGATTGTAACGGCGCTGGTACCTATCATCGGCTTCGAGAAGGCTTCCGAGATCGCCAAGACGGCGCTCGCTACCAACGGGAACGTATACGATCTAGTGTGCGATGGCGGACTCATGACGCGCGAGGAGCTGGACAGGCTTCTCAATCCGACGGCGATGACGGCGCCACAGGACCTCTGATCTCGCATCGCTGACCAAATGACCGTCACTACCAGCTCATAGGTGAGTCATGGCTCGCCCGCAACTGAACGGCACCGGCGTACAGAAAATCAAGACATTGGACGAAGCGCTAATTCAGGCGCAGACTCTGCACAGCATTATCGAGCGAATGGCGCTCGCAAGCAAAGCCCAACTGCCCCTCCAACCGTTCGGGCAACAGCTCAAGCGCGCCGCCGTTCCAGTGGCGAGTATGCTCAAGGGACAGTTTGGCTCCATCTCGGATCAGGTGAACGCGCTCACTTTGATCGCTACGCGCGGCGGCAACGAACGTGTGAGAATCAGCAACCTTCGAGAAGGTATCGCTGCGGTGAAACAGTCGATCGAAATCGCGGCTCGCAAGGTTTACGAGCAGGACGCAATCGTGGAAAAGCCAGGCAGGGTGGAGACTTGAGGGAGGGCAACTGCGAACTGCGTACTATGTAACGGCGGACTGCGTACTGCGTACTGCGGACGGCGTACTGATTTCTATCCGCATCTGAATCTGCATCTGCCATCTGCCCTTCGGCCATCGCCGGTCTGACCATCTGCAATCCCCCATCCGTAATCCGCAATCCGCAATTCGCCATCGCGTGGATGCGATTTTGTTTCGGAGCGTAAGGAGTAATTATTGCGAATTACGGACTACGTATCTTCTCGTAGCGAAACGTTACGCATCCCGGCGTAAGTCGCTGGCAGTAGTAGCTCAGAATTTCGAGCTTCGCGCGCTGGCCCTCTTGTGTCCTTACGACGTACATGTGTCCGTTGGGCTCGAGCAGGTGGGTTAGCATACTGTACTTGTACCACCGACGTATCGCAGTATTGGACGAATCACGCGTGTCCCAGCCGCTTTGAAAATTTTGCGGCGGCACGTCCGCCAACCGCGCGAATGCAACCTGACCGCCGTCAGCCACCGCCCCCGCGGCTCGAATATGAAAACGCCGGAATGCCAGGTCCCATCCCGACGTGTCAGGCGGCATCATTACCGAGCCCCGATCGACATCAAAGAATCGCCAGGCCCTGGCGTCGCCCGCGTCAATCGTGACTGTGTCAAAAAGTGCGTTGCCGCGCTCCGGTCGTGAGTGCCCAGCGGGGGTCGGTTCGAACACTAAAACCGTCTTTTTGGCCACGGACGACGCTACCAGATATCCCACCGCGATCAGGAACACAACGAATCCCGCGATCACGACCGTACTTCCGCCGCTCCTCGACATTTCAGTCATTCGCCGACAATACTGCTCGTCCCGATCTTGTCAATTCGTCGCCTGGTCGTATGATGCGCTAGTCGCGGATTGCGGACTGCGGATTGAACTGAGAGGTGCGAGACTGATATTTACAATCTCGCAGATTCGCCCGTCTCATCAGCAGTGCGCTAATCCGCAATCCGCAATCCGTAATTCGCAATCCGTAATTCGCAATCCGTCCGCAATCACGCAATCCTACCTGAATCGTGTCCCCTCCCCTATCCACGAAATTCCGCCAGGCTGCGTTCGTGTACCTCCACGTCGCCCTGCTTTACGAGGGCGCTGCTTACGCGATGCTCGGCCGCGGTCTGCTTCCGACGCGATTCGGGCCGGCGTGGATATGGCTTCTGCTCGGAGCCGTCGTTGCAGGCGGAATATTCATTGGACTTCTCCGCTGGCAGAATACGTGGTTTGCACGCGGAGTGTGGGCGATTCATGCTCTCCGGTTGCCGGCGCTCATAAAGGGCGCGTTCTTCGCGGGGGCGGATGCCCGCATGCCATCTGACTTCTACATCATGGCGATCGTCGTTGTCATGATCAATCTCTGGATGCTGGCACGCGCGGGGTGGGACCTATGAGCTTCCGAACCTATAACGAAGTGGCCGGCGACGATCGCTCGCAACTCGGCGAACAGGTCGGCGCGCAGCGCCAGCGCGTCCGCGATCGATTGCGCACAGTCAAGCATGTTATCGCGGTCATGAGTGGCAAGGGCGGAGTTGGGAAAAGCTATGTGACTGCCGGCCTCGCGCTGGCGCTCGCCGAGCGCGATTACCGGGTCGGCGTGCTCGATGCGGACCTTACGAGCCCAACCGTTGCCCGCATGCTCGACGCCGGCGGTCCGCTCCGCATTGACGGTGAAGGTGTGCATCCCGCGCGTGCGGGGAGCGGGATGCGGGATGCGGCGGCAACAGGGGTTCCAGCCTTCCGCCTCCCGCTTCCCTCCTCCCTCGTGGTTTTCTCATCCGATCTTCTGCTCGCCGACGGTGCGCCGCTCATGTGGAAGGAGCCTGGAACCGAGCAGTTCGTCTGGCGAAGTGTCCTGGAAACCGGCGCGCTCCGGGAGTTCATTTCCGACGTGGTGTGGGGCGAGCTCGACGTTCTACTCATCGATCTCCCACCAGGCACTGACAAGCTGACAGATCTTGCTCAGCTTGTACCCGACCTCGCCGGAGCTATTGCCGTCACGATTCCAAGCGAGGAGTCGCGTCGCTCGGTCGAGCGCGCAATGCGAAGCGC
Organism: Gemmatimonadaceae bacterium; assembly: GCA_013817545.1. Classification (GTDB taxonomy): domain Bacteria; phylum Gemmatimonadota; class Gemmatimonadetes; order Gemmatimonadales; family Gemmatimonadaceae; genus JACMME01. The sequence goes on from JACDCM010000251.1 coordinate 2,759, forward strand.
TATCTCAGCGAGCGTCAGTCTGCTTGGAGTAATCGAGAATATGAGCGGTTACGAATGCGCCGGGTGCGGCAGGATCGACCGTCTGTTCGAAGGGCAGGCGGGCGACTCATTGACGGCCGAGTTCGGCATACCTCTGTTGGCCAGACTGCCTTTCCGCGCTTCCAAATCCCTGAGACCACCCGAGCTCGACGATACCGTCGCCAGCGTCATTTCCTCAATCGCGTTCCCTTCCCCGTCGTCAGCATGAAGTTTCTCTGCATCGACTGCGACGCGCAGATGCAGTTCGAGGAGCGCCAGGTGCCAGGCGACGGAACTTTCGCCGCGGCATTTCGCTGCCCGACGTGCAACCGGGCGATCGCTCTGTTAGCCAACCCGATGGAGACGCAGCTCGTTGGTTCGCTCGGCGTGAAGATTGGAGGTCGTACCCTGGATGAGGAGCCGATGGAGCTGGTTCGAAGTACGGTCATCGGTCGTGATGACGCCTTCGAGGATATCCAGCCGGCGCACGCGTCCAGCCGGCCGCGCTGGACTGCGGAGGCACGTGAAAGGCTGGAGCGAGTACCGAGTTTTGTTCGCGGTATGGTGAAAAAGATCTACTCGGACTACGCCGCGGAACGAGGCATCGCCGAGATCACACCCGAGGTAATGGACGTCGCGCGAACGGACCTGGGGCTGGAGGGAATGTAGGTCACGGTCGGGACGCGATAATTCGCGCTATCTGGCGCCGATGCACAAGATCGTGCGCGGCGATCAGTCGGACGATATGACGAATGCTTTCGCGCCCGCGCTCGCTATGAATTCCGTATCTGTCGAACTGCTCTTCGCCAAGTCCTTGAAGGAGTCTGAGGTTGGCACGCCGCAAGACGCGCATTTGCTCCAACGCTTCCGTGAGCGGAGTGTCGTTGTATCGGAGCTCACTGGCCCATGCGTCCTGGTCATAACCCTCTATTGCCGGTGAAGGGTGCGCCAGTATCATGCGCATTCTGTAACCATACACGAGCTCGGTGTCTGCCAGATGCTGGACCACTTCAATCACGGACCACTTGCCAGGAGCCTCGGGCATTCGCAACAAAGAATCGCTTAGGCCTGTGACGGCGCTCTCCACGGCCGTTACGAGGCCTGATTGAACTTCGATAGGGTCGCGGTCGCCGAGCAGGTCCAGCAGGCGCCGAGTGTATTCTGCCGCTGCGTTATGAGCACCGGAAGCGGGGTTAGCGAAGGTGGTCATTTAGAACCGGTTGGAGACGTACACTGTCGATGTCGCGGCTGAGTGCATGTCGACTGTTATTGGGATAGAAAGCCGTGGTCTCTTCCTCGGCGATGAGAAAGATCGGTTTCACCATGTAGTGAACCATCGCTGGGAGAGGACAAGAAACTTCCAGGGATTATATTCGTTGCGCACCAGCACGGCGATGCCGTGACTCTCACCAAATCTCGTCTCCCCACTACGGAAACCCACCGATGTCTGACGAAGAAGAGCGCACTGCGTCCGGCCTGCGCATGCACATCGATCGTCAACTCTGCGTCGGCTTCGGCGACTGCGTAACGGAAGCCAGTGAGGCGTTCCGTCTCGACGACGAAGGAATCGCCGTTTTCGTGGAACCGGAGAAGGTCGATCGTGAGCAGCTCATCCGTGCATGCGACGCGTGTCCTGTCGACGCAATCACTGTGTGGGATGAAACGGGAAAGCAGATTGTGCCGTGAATAGGGCAAGGGGTCTAAGCGATTACCGTTAGGCAGGGAGAATAGGTACACAGAATGGGAGATGTGAATAAGAGGCAGGTTGCCGACATATTCGCCCTGCTCATCCTGGCTACCCGTTGTGATGACGGGAGATGCGTATGCAAATGCTTCAGCTTCTGCTGTTGCGTCGCATCCAGTTAGGCGTAGCTTAGCGCCTTCGGAGGTGCCTATGGACGTAACTTTGGGCCGCATGCGCACCAAGAGCGCTGCGATCTGGGGAATCAGTGCCGTTCTTTCAATTGTATTTCTCGTGAGCGGCGCACAAAAGCTCATAAATTACAGCAGCTTTTTTGCTGTCGCGGCAATGGATCAGTATCCCGCCTGGTTCCGCCAGGTGGTGGGTCTCGTCGAGATACTCGGGGCAATCGGATTGCTCATTCCCCGGATGACCCTCCTCTCGGCTTTCGCGCTATCAACCGTGATGTTCGGAGCGGCCTATACTCATCTCGTCGGCGGCATCCCCGGTGCGGCCTTACCGGCTTTCCTCTTTGTTCTCCTGCTGGTTGTGATTTGGGCGAAGCGACCGGAAACGGTGTGATGACGGCAGGGACAAGGGCCAAGGCCGGGGAACTTGAGGACCGTGCGTTCAACGCCCCCCTTGGCCCTGGTCCCCCGTGCCTTTCCCCTTGTTCCTGCTCCTCCTTGACAGCCCTTTCTCCACTTCACATTTTCGCGCGTCGTTCTGAAGGCTAGAACGACGCTCCCGTCGCAGTAAGCGTTTGCAGGTTGTTCTTGCACGTCGCTCCCCAGCTTTATCACAGCGGTCACTACTCCCACGAATTCCCCATCTGAGGCGAACGCGTGTATAGGGAAATCTTTGTACCTGTCGACAACTCTCAGCACTCCGATTGGGCTCTGGAGCGCGCGATTGAAGTTTGCCGGCATTCCGATGGCCGGATCACCGGCAACCACGTCTACGCAGCTCGCTTGCACGACGTCAGGTTCCGCCAACTCGAGACCGGGCTACCCGCGCAGTTTCAAACGCCAGAAGAGATAAAGCGGCAGCGAAAAGTCCACGACAAGCTCATCGAGAAAGGGCTCCAGCTCATAGCTGACAGCTTCCTCGACCAGGCCGGAAAGCGCTGCGACGCGGCGGGCGTGCCGCTCACCCGGCAGCTGCTGGAAGGAATTAATTACGAAGAGATCGTCAACGAGGTGAACCGCGGAGCGGGTCGTCTTCCCGGACTTATCGGATTCGATCCGAATCGCGCGGCCAGCTACGACGGAGGAGAGCGAACTCGCGGTGACGTTCGACTCGGCGCAGATGGCCGCATTGTCGCCGAAGAAGAGGACGCCGCCGCAAAGCTGGTGGGCACCTCTGGCCGGCAATACGACCTTGTAGCGCTCGGCGCTCACGGACTCGGCAAACAACCGTACAGCCAGCTCGGCGGTGTGGTCGCCCGAAGCCTGCGCGGGATCGAGAAGGATGTATTGATAGTTCGTACGGATGCTCCGCTCGCCGGTGGTCGCTTCATGGTCTGCGTCGACGGCTCGTCTTACAGCTATCACGCCATGCGTGTGGCGCTCGAGCTCGCTCAAGCCTTCGGCGGCTCGCTGTACGTCTGCAGCGCCTTCGACGTCGAATACCACCACGTCGTTTTCAACAACATCAAGGATGTGCTATCGGTACAGGCGTCCAAGGTCTTCAAGTTCGAAGAGCAGGAAGAGCTGCACAACAACATCATCGACAAGGGACTTCTCAAGCTCTGTCAGGCAAACCTGAAGCGGGCCGAAGTGATGGCGCAGGATTTCCCGGACGTTCCTATCAAGACGCAGATCCTCGTGGGAAAGCCCTTCCAGGTGATCATGCAGTGGGCCGAGGAGGTGCAGCCTTCCCTGCTCGTTGGCGCGCGCCACGGAGC
>JACDCM010000252.1 GCA_013817545.1 Gemmatimonadaceae bacterium
TCACATGCCATCGCGCACAGTCAGCGATGGTGGGAGAGAGAATGACCTACATTGTTATCGAAGAAAGCGATCGGCTGGACTGGGCCCTCAAGAAGTTCAAGCGAGAGATGATCCGCTCGGGGCTCCTCGCCGATCTCCGAAAGAAGCGTTTCTACGTAAAGCCGAGTGAAGCCCGCCAGCGCAAGTCTGCCGCGGCTCGCAGGCGAAACGCCCGCAGCAATCGCAAGGAAGGCTAAAGCGTGGCCAAGCAGGAAGCCATCGAGTTGGAGGGGACAGTCGCGGAAGTTCTTCCCAATGCCACATTTCGCGTAACCGTCAACGGCGGTCACGATGTTCTCGCCACACTTGGCGGCAAGATGCGGCAGTTTCGCATACGCGTTTTGCAAGGTGATGCGGTAAAGATCGAGGTGTCGCCCTACGACCTCTCCCGCGGCCGTATCACCTACCGGCATAAGTAGCTCCGCGGCAAGTTCGTCTCACCTCGCCGCGGGCGGATCTCCTGTGAACCGTCGCCCCGACCCCTGCTCGCTACTCCTGGATCAACGCTGCTCTGTGCTTTCTCCGGAGTGCTGCACCGCCATTCCCATGCTGTGGTAGCCCTTGTCAACGTAAATCACCGTCCCGGTGATTCCGCCTGCGAGCGGGCTGGAAAGAAAGGCTGCGACGTTCCCGACTTCGTGCGCGCTCAGAGGCTCCGTGAGCGGCGCGTTCAGAGCGACGTACTTTACCATCTTGTCGATAATGCCTATCGCGCTGGCCGCGCGAGACGCCAGTGGTCCCGCCGAGATGGTGTTGACCCTTATCCCATGCTTGCGGCCCGCCTCGTAGGCAAGAACGCGTGTATCGCTTTCGAGCGCCGCTTTCGCGGACGACATGCCTCCGCCGTATCCGGGAATGACACGTTCGCCAGCCATGTAGGTGAGCGAGAGAAAAGAACCGCCTTCACGCATAATCGGCCCGAAGCGGCTCGCCATGGCTACCAATGAATAGGCGCTGACACTCATGGCAGTCAGGTAGCCGCGCCTGCTGGTTTCCAGGAGTGGTTTTTTTACCTCGGGACCGTTGGCTAGCGAATGAATGACGATGTCGAGTGGGCGAGCCCCGAAATCCGCGACCATTCGACCGCCGATGCCCTCGATTGAGAAGTCGCCGAGGTCCTTGTAGCGCTTGTTATCGCGAATGTCGCTGGGAGCCTCCGCCAGCGTCGAGTATTCGGCATCCAGCGGATAGATCTTTTCAAATTCAAGCATCCGCCCATCGCTAAGGCGCCTCGACTCGTCCAGCTTGCCGCGTTCCAGCAGATTCAGAAAAATGTTGAGCGCCGGGGGCCACGTGCCGAGGACAACAGAGGCACCGGCTTCCCCTAGCGCTTTCGCTATGGCGAACCCGTAGCCAGCGTCATCTGCGACCCCGGCGACAAGCGCGCGTTTTCCGGCCAGGTCTATTGAGAGCGCCATGGCACTATACCCACTTGCCCTCACGCTCGCCAACAAGCGTCATCTTCAGGGATTTACCGGTCGTTCCCGAGATCCCATCAATCTCGAACCGGACGCGCTGACCCTCGCGAGTTACGGTCGCCGTTCCCGAACCAGCAGACGGAGCACTACCAGCGGGCTGGGTTCCAGGCTCTCCGCTTGAAATGATATGTATCAATTGCGTCTTGCCCATCGCCTTCATCTCGAGACTTCCTGCAACCGCCGTCACCTCCGCATCGGTCGACTTCGCATCGGGGTCCGTGCTTCCAGTGTCGGCAGCATTCTCGTCGCCGCCAGAGCTGCATCCGGTGAATGCGACGAAGATCAGAATTGCCAAAAGGGACCGCGTTTTCACGATGAAATCTCCGTTAGAGTTGCCGACTGTAAGCGTCGGTCGCAGGATTGCTAATTGACTCCTATCCGCACCAGAGCGCCAGTTAAGGGCTACACCGAGGACGCCAGTTGTAATGGGAGTGGGACGCAGCGCGCAGTTCGCAGTTCGCAGTTCGCAGTTCGCAGTTCGCAGTTCGCAGTTCGCAGTTTTGTTTCACCGTAAATCGGTAGCAACTCGTACCACCGCCGCCACAACACCTTCGATCTCCTTTTCAGTTGTGCGAAACCCGAGAATGCAGATGCGCAATGAGAAAACACCGTGCAGCCGCGTGGATGAAATAAAGAATCGTCCTTCAGCATTTATCTTCGCATTCACCGATTCATTCAGCGCGTCAAGCGCGGTGGAATCGTTTACGTCAACCGGATGCGCTCGAAAGCAGAGAATTCCGAACTGCGCCGGCGCGAGAACCTCGAGCGATGGCTCTGCGCGTACCAGCTGCTCCGCAAACAGCGCGAGGTCAATCGCGCGATCGATAGCGTCGCGCAGCGCCGCCACGCCGAAGTAGCTTACCGACATCCACACCTTGAGTGCGCGGCTGTAGCGCGTCAGCTGCTCGCCGTAGTCAGCAAAGTTCACGCGCTCCCCGTTCTCCTGCACGTCTTGCAGATACTCGGGCATGATCTGGAATGCTTCCTTCAGGCGGGCTGGCTCGCGCGCAAGCAGACAGCCGCATTCGAAGGGCACAAAAAGCCACTTGTGCGGGTCGAGTGTAACGGTATCCGCGCGATCGATGCCGTCCAGAAGCGCGCGTCCGCGGTCCGTAAGGATGGCGAAGCCGCCATAGGCCGCGTCGACGTGGAACCACATTCGCTCGCGCTCGCAGATGCCGGCGATCGCGCGCAAGGGATCCACGGCGCCGGTATTCGTGGTGCCCGCGTTAGCGATCGCGGCGAGAGGAATGAGCCCGCTGCTTCGGTCGCTTGAAATGGCGTCGCTGAGGGCATCGGTTCGGAGCCGGAACTCGGCGTCTGTCGGCAGAAGTCTTATCTGGGTCCGAGGAAGCCCCGCCAGCCATCCCGCCCGTACCACGGACGAGTGCGCCTGGTCCGACGTATAGATGACCAGCCGCGCTATGCGGGCCGCGTCCTCGCCCACTGCCTGATGTCGTGCTGCAACAATGGCGGTGAACGTCGCATTGGAGCCGCCTGAGGTGAGCAGCCCACCCGTACCTTCGGGCATGCCAAGCCAGTCCCGGAACCAATCGAGTACAGTGAGCTCAAGGGCGTTGGGTCCCGCGGCTACCGGCCATACGCCTGCAAAAAAATTGAATCCGGTTGCCAGCCAGTCGCCGAGTATGGCTGGAAAAGTTGGGCAACTGGGGACGTAGGCAACGAAGCCCGGATGCGGCTCGCGAGCGGCGTAGGGAAAGACGCGCTCCTGAAGCGCGGCGATAAGGGAATCGAACTCGGCGCCTGACTCGGGGGCCGGTGCGGCGATGAGACGCTGCGCTTCGGCCCGCGATAGCGTAACGTACGCGGGCTGGTCGCGCAGCGTGGCAAGATGGCCGGCGACGATATGCGCTACGCGAGTGCCGAGGCGACGCATGGTGTCGCCATCCAGGTCGAGCGGGGAACGGGCTTCTGTCATCCGTCGCCAAGCTAGCCCCGGCACAGTATCGCGGGAAGTCGGCTTACGGCACGAGCAGTGCAGAAGGGAGGCCCATGCCGAGATCCATGCATTCGTTGCGCGCCCAAATAATGGTGGTTGCGTTGGCGCTGCCGAGCTTGATGGCGCAATCAGGATCCGCCTGCGCGCAGTCCACCGATTCCACGCGCCAATCGAAGGAACCGCTCTTCACATCTCGTGACGCTATCGTCGCGGCTGGCTTCGCGGCAATCGCGGCGGCTGCTATTCCGCTCGACAGAAGCTTTGCCGATTACCTGCAGGGCGCACCTCAGACGAACCGGTTCTTCAAGAAGGTGGCGGTCACCGTAGAAGCGATTGCCGAGCCGGGCGCTTTTTTCATCGGAGGCGCGCTGTATGCGGCTGGACGGCTTTCTGACAATGAACGCATGGCGGATCTCGGCCTCCACGGAACGGAAGCGATCGTTATCGGTTTAGCCATTACAAACGTCATCAAGTTCGCCGCGGGGAGAGCGCGCCCATTCGTCGACAACAACAAGCCGCACGATTTCGAGTTCGGCCGCGGACTCAAGAGTCACGACTATCGCAGCTTTCCGTCAGGGCATGCGCTTATAGGTTTCGCCGCGGCAGCTGTGGTGACTGACGAAGCGAGACGCTGGCGTCCTGAATCGGTGTGGTATGTGGGGCCCGCGATGTATGGCGGCGCGATGCTGGTCGCCGCCTCCCGCATGTACGATAACAGACATTGGGCAAGTGATGTGATCGTGGGGGCGGCGATAGGTATAGTCAGCGGCAGAAAGATCGTGCGGTATCATCACACCCATCCCGACAACCGCATCGATCGGTGGCTGCTCGGCGTTTCAATCGTGAACGGTGCCGGACTGGGAGAGGCGCGCCTCATAGTGCTGCCACAGCGCTGAGGTTCGAGGGGGGAGAGTCGGGATCGTGTGGAGCTGTGAGTAGGATGAGCGCAGAAAAGCCGCAGCGAGCTCGAGTCGCAGTGGCCTTGATAACAGCTCTCCGTCAGCATATTCTCGCAGGAATCCTGCTACCACTCCGCGTCCTGCCGTGGTTCTCCCCAAACCAAAAGAGAGACAGTATGCGCCTCCTTCGCTTTCTGTGGCCCGTCGCATTCACGGTTGCCGCGCTGGCTCCCTGTGCAACCGAGGCACAGCTGTCGTCCAGCGCGCGCCTGGATGCTTTCAAGGCCGAAGTCGTCCGCGACGTGGAATCGCGGAAGGTTTTTACGCAGCAGATGGTCGACCAGATTTTCAGCTACGGTGAGCTGGGGTTTCAGGAAGTCGAGACCACTCGTTATCTGATAGGAGTGCTCAGGAAAAACGGCTTTACAGTTCAGGAAGGCATTGCCGGAATTCCTACCGCGTTCATGGCAACGTGGGGAGCAGGAAAACCCGTGATCTCACTGGGCTCGGACATCGACGGCATTCCGCAGGCATCGAACAAGCCAGGCGTCGCGAGGCACGATCCCATGGTGGAGGGTGCACCGGGGCATGGAGAGGGACACAATTCCGGCCAGGCGGTCATTGTTACCGCCGCGCTCGCCGTCAAGAAAATCATGGAGCGCGAGAAGATGCCGGGCACCATCAAGATCTGGCCCGGCACCGCGGAAGAGCTGGTGGGCACCAAGGCGTATTTCGTACGCGAAGGGTTCTTCAAGGATGTAGATGTGGTGATCTTCGCGCACGTCGGAAGCAACCTCTCTACGGGCTACGGCCCTGGTGGCGGATCGGGGCTCATCAGTGCCGAGTTCACCTTCATGGGCGAGACGGCGCACTCGGCAGGGGCGCCCTGGCGCGGACGGAGCGCGCTCGATGCCGTTGAGCTCATGAACGCCGGGTGGAATTACCGGCGCGAGCACCTGCGACTTCAGCATCGTTCGCACTACATAATCCGCGACGGCGGCGACCAACCCAATGTCGTGCCGAGGACGGCGAGCGTATGGTACTACTTCCGTGAGATAGACTATCCCCATATAACGGAGCTCTTCGACATCGGTAACAAGATGGCGGAGGGAGCCGCACTGATGACGGGGACGAAGCTGTCCTCAGTGCGCATACTCGGCAGCGCGTGGCCGCGCCATTTCAACCGGCCGGTCGCTGAGGCCATGACGGCCAACATCAAGCAGGTGGGTCTCCCCGAGTGGAGCACCGCGGATCAGACGCTGGCGAGGGCGCTGCAGAAGGAACTGGGCGTCGACGAAAAGGGGCTGGACACCGCGCTAGCGAAGCTCGATACAGGCACGTCGGCTGAAGCGAATCGCGGCGGCGGGTCAGACGACATTGGCGATGTGTCGTGGAACGCACCGACCATCACACTCAGCTTTCCTTCTAACATCCCGAATCTTCCCGGACACAACTGGTCGAACGCCATCGCCATGGCGACCCCAATTGCTCATAAGGGTGCGACAGCTGGAGCGAAAGCGACGGCGATGCTGATGCTCGATTTGCTCACGACACCCGCACTTGTGGACAGCGCCTGGGCGTATTTCCGGAACGTCCAGACCAAGACGATGAAATACACCCCGCTCATTCGCCCACAGGACAAGCCGGCCATCGAGCTGAACACAGCTATAATGGCCAAATACCGGCCGCTCATGCGCAAGTATTACTACGATCCCGTCAAGTACAAGACGTACCTGGAGCAGCTGGGGATTACTTACCCGGAGGTTGGTAAGAAGTAGGGAGACGAGTCGGACAAGGGAGAAGGGGCAAGGGGCAAGTGACAAGGGACAAGGGACAAGGGAGAAGTCATGAAAAGCACCGCGCGCATCGGAACGCACCCTATTCATCCGATTCTTATTGCCTTCCCCCTGTCTCTGTACATACTGAGCTTCGCGGCCGATGTCTGGGCCGGGCTCACGGACAAG
>JACDCM010000253.1 GCA_013817545.1 Gemmatimonadaceae bacterium
CATCTGGACATCGCCGCCGCACCTGAGCTCGCACCTTGTCGGGTTTCTGCGCCTTCCTGACGCGCGAGCTAAGTCCAAGAAAACTAACACACTGAGCAGTGAACAGTGAACAGTGAGCAGTGAACAGTGTAGCGGGGCATCGCGTTCGCGACAGTCGGATGCCAGCGGACGCCTTTCGGAACCTCCTCTAGGTCGTTCACTGTTCACTGTTCACTGTTCACTGCTCAGTGTGTTAGTTTTCTTGGACTTAGCTCGCGCGTCAGGGAGGCGGAAAAACCCCTGTAAGGTGCTAGCTCAGGTGCGGCGGCGATGTCCAGATGGCATGTGATTTGATAACATCGGATGCGCGGCACGCAGCATCTATGAAACTCAATTGATCTGGATCGTATCGCTCGAGCCGAAGAGGCCACGGCGCTTGGCTGGGTTTGCGCAATGATCGTGCAAATCACGCGGTAGCTTTACTTGCACACTCGGCTGCTTGCGTGATCTTGCGTGATATGGAGATACAAAGTGTGCCAGAACTGAGCTGGATGTTGTTATACACCAAGCCGTACGCGGAGAGTTGGGCCGAGATAAATCTGCGAAAGCAGGGTTTCGCAACGCTTTTGCCGCGTGTTCGCCGACGCGCCGGGTTGGGGCCGCTCTTTCCAAGGTACGTGTTCGTGGGCCATCAGCGAGACGAACGATCAGACCCGTTGCGCAGCACGCGAGGTGTTCTGTACGTCGTGCAGTGCGGCGAGCGTCCGGCACAGGTGCCGTATTCCGTGGTCGAGGAAGTGCGTTCGCGTATGGACGAGCATGGTATCGTTTCCCTTGATGAGATCAGGCCGGCGGACCCGCTATTTGCCAAGGCCGAGCGCGAACGAGTGCGGGCTCTAATGAAGTTTGCGCGCGCGGGCTTCCGCGTGGTCGCCTAGCAATTCTTTTCAGTAACCTGGTTTTAAGTAAGAGCTTCCGGCGTTTCGCTTACGGAGGCCGAGTAGCCATTTCAGCGTCCGACAATTCCAATCTGCCATGAGTATTCATAAGAGTCTCTCCGAGAAAATCGTGAACCGCGAAATCGTATGCGGCGTCGTCGGCCTCGGCTACGTCGGCTTGCCGCTCGCGGTCGAAATGGGCCGCGAAGGAATTCGCGTCATCGGGTTCGAAAAGTCTTCACGCGTAGCGGATCTCGTGAACGGTGGGGAAAGCCATATCAAGGATGTCGCCGCCACGCACGTTGCAAAGCTGCGTGAAGCTGGTCTGCTCGAGGCCACCACCGACATGTCGCGTCTTTCCGAGTGCGACGTTGTATCGATCTGCGTGCCCACGCCGCTCGGTAAGACAAAGGATCCGGACATGTCGTATGTGGTGAGTGTGACGGAGGCTGTGGCCGATTCCCTGAGGCCTGGGCAGATCATTGTCCTGGAGTCCACCACATATCCCGGTACGACCCGCGATCTCATGCTGCCGAAGCTCGAGGAGAGGGGGCTCGTTGTAGGCGAGGACTTCTTTCTCTGCTTCTCCCCGGAGCGTGTGGATCCAGGCAACGCCAAGTGGCACACGAAGAACACGCCGAAGGTGCTGGGCGGGGTGACCGAGAAGTGCACCGATCTGGGCGTCGAGGTATACAAGCTCTTCATCGACAATGTGGTGAGGGTGAGCTCTCCGGAAGCGGCAGAGCTTACCAAGTTGCTTGAGAACACCTTCCGCATGATCAATATCGGGCTTGCGAATGAGATGGCGATGATCTGCGACAGGCTCGGCGTTGACGTGTGGGAGGTAATCGACGCGGCGAGCACCAAGCCGTTCGGATTCATGAAATTCACGCCGGGACCCGGTCTTGGCGGTCACTGCATTCCACTGGATCCGCATTATCTCGCGTGGAAGATGCGCACGCTGGCGTACAAGACGCGCATGATCGAGCTGGCAGGCGAGATCAATACGGAGATGCCCGCGTTCTGGGTAACCAAGATGCAGGATGCGCTGAACCAGGCGGGGAAAGCGCTCAAGGGCGCCAAGATCCTGGTGCTCGGCGTCGCGTACAAGAAAGACATCGACGACTTGCGTGAATCGCCGGCTCTCGAGATTCTGCACCACCTCTCCCAGAAGGGAGCGATCGTCAAATACCACGATTCCTTTTGTCCCGAGATTGTCGATGATGGACACACACCGTCGGGCGCGGCTGGCAAGTCTGTAGAGCTGACGGACGACGTGATTCGCGATTCCGACGCGGTCATGGTAGTCACCGACCATTCGAACATCGACTACGGCCACGTGGCAGAACTGGCACAGGTTCTGATCGATACTCGAAACGCGGCCGGCGGGAAGCGTACGCGTGCGGTTGGAGAGCGAATGACGGCTCTGAGCGTGGCGTAGATCGGAGAGCGCGGGCTATTTTTGCAGGCCTTTCAACAATCCGTGATGTCGAGTAAGGTCACATCTGAGAGCGTGACTCTTCCCGCTGTTTCGATCCCGGAAGTTGATGGAGTCGCGGACAAGCATGAGTTGCCTGTTGTCGTCATAGACGGCTCGGCCAACTGGAAGCGGTGGTGGGCTGATCTGTATCTGTATCGAGGCGCGCTGCAAAGTCTCATGCGGCGTAACGTTCGCTCCCGATACAAGCAGGCAGTATTGGGAATGACTTGGGCGGTGATCCAGCCGGCGGTGCAGGTGGTGGTGTTCACCGTCCTTTTTGGCAGATTGGCGAAGGTGCCATCCGACGGTGTTCCGTATCCACTCTTCGCGCTGGCGGGACTGCTGCCGTGGAACCTGTTCTCAAAGGTGATAAGCGAGGCCTCGGCGGCTCTCGTCACCAATCAGAATCTCATCACGAAACTCTTTTTCCCCCGCATTTACCTTGTGCTGGCTGCAGGCGCGTCAGCGCTGCTCGACGCCGTGGTGACGCTCATTCTGCTTGGCATCCTCATGGCGTTCTACGGTCACGCCCCGGGTGCGATGATCTGGTTGGCGCTCCCCGTGCTGATTGGAATCGTTGTTTTTTCGTATGGGTTCGGAAGCCTTCTCGCGGCGGTCAACGCGCGTTGGCGCGACGTTCAGCACACAATTCCGTTCGCATTGCAAGTCGGCCTTTTCGTCACTCCCGTGATCTACCGGCACAGCTTCGTGCCGGAAAAATGGCAGTGGATTTTAGCGCTCAATCCGCTGACGGGGCTCATAGAGTTGTTCCGCGGTGCCGTGCTCGGTCTGCCGTTCCCTGAAAGTCCTGTGCTCGCGATATCGCTTACGATAAGCGCGCTGCTGACCGTGGTCGGCGTCTGGCAGTTTACCAGAATGGAAGCTTCCATCGTGGACGTGGTCTGACGCCCTCCGTTCTCGCTCGTGGTCTCGGCAAGAGCTACTGGATTCCGCGCCCCGATGCGCCGAGGTTGGTAGAGTACCTCAGACGCCCGCGGGACGCGGCGCGGCGCGCGCGTCAGATGGAGGTAAAGGCGCTCGAGGAGATATCGTTCTCGATAGACCAGGGCGAGGTCTTCGGAATCATAGGGCGCAATGGCGCGGGGAAAAGCACGCTCCTCAAAATTCTGTCCCGCATCACCAATCCAAGTACCGGGCGGGCGGAATTACGGGGCCGCGTGGCGAGCCTTCTCGAAGTAGGCACAGGCTTTCACCCCGAGCTTACCGGGCGCGAGAACGTGTATCTCAACGGCATGTTGATCGGAATGCCATCCAGGGAGGTAGACAGCGCGTTCGACGCGATATGCGAGTTTGCTGGTGTCGGTCCGTATATCAATGTGCCCATTAAACGATACTCGAGTGGCATGCAGCTTCGGTTGGCATTCGCGGTAGCGGCGCACCTTGCTGCGGACATCATGATCATCGACGAAGTGCTTGCGGTGGGTGATGCGGAGTTCCAGCGGAAATGCCTGGGAGTAATGCGTAACGTGAGCAGCAGGGGACGGACGACATTATTTGTAAGTCACAACATGTCGGCCGTTGAGTCGCTTTGCACGCGCGTCATGTGGCTGGACCGCGGTCGTGTGAGAGCGATCGGATCGCCGGAGCACGTCATACAGGAGTATCTCGCATCGGGATCAGGCGAAGGAGGTCATCAGCCGGCAGAAATCGATCTTGGCGATCTGTCCAGAGGATGGACTCTGGGGGGAGGCCGACTCTCACATCTCATCTTCGAGCGGGAGCCAGGCGGTCAGACGCGGCCACCCTGGCGGGTGGCTTTTGGTGAGCCTTTTTCGCTGTCTGTGCGATATAAACTCGACCGCCCAACACCAGGCCACGTCCTGGGAATAAGTATTCGCAACGACAGGGGAGACGATATTCTCACAAGCCACTCTGTGGATCAGTTACATGGAAGCAGCTCCGACCAGCTCACGAATGCGACTGGCCGTGTGACCCTGAGTCAACCGTGGCTGAGACCGGGCACTTACTACATAGAGGTGCTGCTGTATTCGGGAATCCAGCTCATCGACTACGTGGGTGACGCAGTAGCGTTGGTGGTGGAGGATCAATCCGCGAGAGGGGCACCGCCTGTCGCGCTGAAGAAGGGAATGGTAGCACCGGTGTGGCCATGGACTATCGTGCCGGCCAGCAATGATTAGGATGCATGCCTCAGTGGGGACAAACGCGGGCGGTTTCCTGCGCCTTCACCTACTTCCATTAGTTCATTGAATCCCGTTACAGATTTCCGGATGCGTGGGACGCCCGCGCATCCGCAAACATCAATCGCCAGCGCATGCGAAACCTGATCACGGGCGGGGCCGGTTTCATCGGCAGCCATCTCGCGGAATTCCTGCTCGCCCGAGGGGAGGAGGTCATTGTGTGGGACGACCTGTCCACGGGACGAATGTCGAACCTTTCCCGCTGTCTCGGCCAGCCTGGGTTCCGTTATATCATTGGGGACATCACAAAGGATCCGTCATTCGAGTCGGTGGTTTCGAACGTGGATGTCGTTTACCATCTGGCCGCCGCTGTCGGGGTGCAACTGGTCGTGCATGATCCGGTACGGACGATCGAAACCAACATCGTCGGTACGGAGGTCGCGTTGCGCGCCACGGCGAAGTTCGGCAAGAGAATATTTGTCGCTTCCACCAGTGAGGTGTACGGGAAGGGGACAAAGATTCCGTTCAGCGAAGAGGACGATGTTCTGTACGGTCCAACGTCGAAGCGCCGATGGAACTATGCCATCTCAAAGGCGGTCGACGAATTCCTTCTCCTGGCGTACCACGAATCGCATGCTCTTCCGGGAGTGGTAGGCCGGCTGTTCAATACAGTCGGTCCGCGGCAGGTACCGTTTTACGGGATGGTCATTCCGCGCTTCATATCGCAGGCGCGCGCCAACGAGCCTCTCACGGTATACGGAGATGGATCGCAGAGCCGCTGTTTCGGCCACGTGCTGGATGTGATTCCGGCGATGCACGCTCTGGTTCATTCAGACGCGGCCATGGGTCAGGTAGTGAACCTTGGCTCAGACGAAGAAATCACCGTTCTACGTTTGGCGGAACGGATTCGTGACCGCGTGGGGTCGTCATCGGAGATCCGGTTCGTTCCATACGACGTGGCCTATCGGCCCGGCTTCGAGGACATGCAGCGGCGCGTGCCCGACGTCAGCAAGGCTCATCGGCTCATAGGATTCCGGCCAACGAGAACACTGGATGACGTCATTACCGACATTCTTGCTGATCCGGGTACCTGAGTTGTGCGGGTGCTCGTGGTTACGCACGCATATCCCACGCGCGGCTTCGCATCGCATGGCGTCTTCATTCATCGCCTCAATCTGAGACTTCGAGAGCTCGGTCACGACGTCCACGTCCTTCAACTCGCCGAGTGGGCGCCTCCGTGGCCGCTGACGGAGCTGGACAGCGCATGGCGGCGCAGTCACGCCGAACGTGGGGAGATGCTGGACGAACTGGACGGCATTCCGGTGCACCATCCCAGCACGGTTACGCCGCGGCCGAGCCGTTTGTTTTCAAGCGACCAATGGGAGCGCGAAGTACGAACTCCGGTCGGCTACTGCGCGCGCCGGCCGCTGCTGAGGAAAGCCGACTGCGTAATTGGGCATTTCATGGTGCCCGACGGCTATCACGCGGTGGGATTGGCTCGCGCAGTCAGTATTCCTTCCGCCGCAGTGGCGTGGGGAGACGACTTGCACGCTTGGCCCGCCGCGAAAGAAGCGTGGGCACAGCGGCTACGCGTGTTATTGGCTGAAGTCGACATCCCTATCGCCTGCTCGAGGCGCATGGCCAGCGACGGAAATGCGTGACTGGAAGAGCCGCGACATGACTGGGAGATCGTTTACGGGGGTGTGGATCTCGAGCTTTTCCGCCCACCGATGCTTGGCGCGCCAAACGCCGCGACATGATCC
>JACDCM010000028.1 GCA_013817545.1 Gemmatimonadaceae bacterium
CCGTGAAGGCAAGCAGCGCGAAGAGCGCGAAACCGGGGAATCGTGCTGTATAGTGCATTGAGCCGGCCCTCACCGGATTACCATGATCTTACTGCGAAGCTGCCGACGTTCTCCGTCCTGCTGTACGTCGACTATGACGTTGTACATCCCTCCAGCTACAGCCTCGCCCCGCCCATTGACCAGTGGCCAACTGAAGCGTACGGCCTGATCGGGTGCGGCGATAACGTCACCGCCGGTTCCCGTGGCTCCGGCGAAAACTTCAAGGCCGGGCTCCGAACGGAACACGGTCAGTCCCATCATGTCGAAAATCCTGATTTCGTAGTCACTACCCGGATCGCCATTGAAGATGATCACCGCGTTGTCACCGGAACGGCCCACAACCGGATTTGTCTCAAAAACGATGTCACCCGGAGTTGTCACAATAAGCGTGATCGGAATCTGAAGAGGGTTGATCTCGTCGGCCTGTACGGTGAGCGTTCCATTGTAGGTTCCCGCCAACAAGCCAGGCGGAATACGAACGGTAACGGTCAAACGACTCGAATCACCAAACGCGACGCTTGTGATCGTTGCGGGCGAAAAGGAAATGCGCTCCCTTCGGACTCGAAGACCGGTTCCCGAAGATGCAACCAGATCGGTGGCATCGAAGCGCACGTTTGTCAGGTTTGCATTGCCCGTGTTCGCTACTCGAACAACGCCGCTCACGGTCTGCCCGGGACGTCCGCGAAGCAATAGAGACGTCGCGCGCGCCGCAGAGTCCGACTGAACCAGGTCAAGCCCCCTATCGGGGACGACTTCGATCTCAACGAAAAACCGGTCGACGCGAAGTGCCTCGCCGTTGGGACCAAGCCCGATCGGAATAAGCGAGTCCTGTACTGTAATACTTCCGCGGTAGCGGCCCGCGGGTGTCCCTTGCGGAATGTTGATGACGAAACCGACCGTGTTCTGATTTCCGTTATTCAGCGGACGCGGTACGTCCTGGAGTGCGAGTTCGGTTCCACGGATAACGCGAGCAGGATCTTCGACGTTGGAGAAATCATCAATACGAGAGACATACAGCCTGTTGAAGTTTATGCCTGGCGTATAACCGTCACGGTCAACATCCTGGTCGGATGTTGCCGCGTTTATGAGGACAAACTCGCCCCTGGTTGTACCGAACCCCGACCGCCCGATCAGAAAAGCGGTGTTGCCACGCAGCGTTCCGCAGAAGTCACAGATATCGAAGTCGCCGCCGGCCACGACCGCCTGTGCGCGAACGCTGAGCGTTGGAATGAGTGTAGCGAACGCGAGTGCGGCAGTAAAGCCGAGCACGCGAGCGCGGTGCACACGTCGCCACTGCAAGTGGAAGGGCGTCATGATGGTAAGTGTTATCCCCGGTTATTGAATGAACATGCAGCAGCTACACTTGGTGGATCTCCCTTGCGTGCCGCCACAAGTCCATTACCGCCAGACAGCGCGGCGAAGAGCGTGGAGCGCGTCTGAACGTCGAATACTGGTGGAAAATTCAGTCCGTTTTCGGTAGCACCCTGAATTGCCTGGCGAGCAAAAGTGAGTCCACCATCCTGAGTTTGCAGGATTACACCCCGACGAGCATCCGGATTGCCCGGACGGCTAATAACCACCGTACCGACGATGTATCCGGTCATTCCGTCCGGTGTAAAGCTGGCCCGGGAGAATTGAAAAGAGGTTACGCTGCGAGTTAAAGTGTCACGAAGCGTCTGGGGAATCCTCTGCGCAGCCCCCAGCACCTGCACGACTCCGGTAGAGGCATTTACACGCAAGACGGTTGACGAGTCGCCTAAAAGAAACCCTTCTTGAGCGTTGATGAAACCAGCTCCGCGAAGGATGGGAATGTTAGGCGGGAGAGTTATCGATGTGAAGTTGCGCCCTCCATCCGTCGATCTGACCGCAACGCCCCGAGCTGGCACAACCGCGAAATTGGTTAGCGCGGCCAGTGCATGTGTGGTGTCGGTAGAGAGATCCAGACCGGTCAAAATCAAACCGCCGATGGGAGCGTTCGACGCTGCAATGGTTCCAGTGGAACCATCGTACCGGAAGATACTTGCCGGCCCATTACCTCCGAACAAGCCAACGGCACGGCCTGATGCGCCACCCCGACGGATAGCAAGGGTGTTGAGTTGCGGACTTACGGTGCGAATGGTATCGAACGCCAAGCCACCATTGACCGAGCGAAGAAGCGCCCATCGCCGAACCCCAAGTACGTTGATTGCAGCTACGAAGAACGCGGTGTCGGGACTGATGGCCCGAATCGCGAAAGCGTCCGTGATGTCGATAGCCTTGAAGACAGCCGCGAACAGATCGCCACCGTTGTTGGTACGGTATACCGTGCCGCTCAGACCCAGACTGAATCCTACGTTATCGTTTATGAAGCTAATGCCGGTTACTGACTCGTTTGTAGGCGAATTCAGGAAGGCCCACGTCAGATCAGCGACTGGTGGAAGTTGAGTGACGCGCTGAAAAGTGATTGGCCGCTCAAGCGCACGGCCATTCGCATCCAGGATGTTCTGAACGCGCACGCTCAACAGCGTCAGAAACGGTACGGCCTGCGCAGGCGAAAAGATAATCGTGTCGCGCCCACCAATCGGATCGCGGCCCACACGCAAAGAGCCCGGAACCCGAAGCGTGTCACACAAGTTGGTGACGACGAAGTTGGCGGGATCGACCGCGGTTGCAGGATCGATAGGACGATTGAAAACGATTCTAATTGCCTCCTGAACTCCAAGCGTGTCCTGAATGAGAGTCAGATCCCCCACGAGATCCTCGATATCCGGCCTAGTTGGATCATCGTCGCACGCAGCGATGAGCATGGCCATCAGTACGGCGCACACCGCGCGCCCGCCCGAAGCCGCGAATTTCCCTTTCACGCGAAACCTCGCCAGTTGAAGAATTGTAGCTTTGATAGTGCTCAGACCACCGTCAGTTGCCGCACAGCTTTTCAACCTCAACTTCCGGGCTGTACGCACGGTATGAATGGATCAGAAGTCTGACAGCCGGAGACTGTGGGACCCGAAGCTGAACCGGTTGTCTTGCAAGCCTGCGCAACCGCAACTTCTGGCTCGGTGGAGTAGTGCAGCTGCATAAGCACGGGCTTCACATACTCATCTCGATTCGACATGCGCATCCTTGTTATAAAAAGGGTAGGTGCTCAAGAAGACAAAATTGGCAACGCCCGCGCTGCCGCGGCGAAGGGCGTTCGAACGTGCGCCGGGATTCCTTCCGTTACGGTCCGCGGTATTCCCGTTGGATGCAGCCCCACGCGATGTGCACGCAGGTGCGTGATCTTGCAATATTGCTGGACATAGCCTTCCGGTAACCCGGTTGCTTCCTCAACGGTCGCTGGACACCCGGCACAAATCGTTCGAAACTTGCAAGTGGCGCACGGATGTCCATCCGCAAACTTCTTCGTTACCTTGCCGCGCAACATGCTCCAGACCTCGTCAAACGGTTGCTCAAAGAGGTTTCCGACGAACTGCCGCGAGGTCAAGCATGTCCCTATCCCTCCCTTCACATTGACGGACATGGCTATGCTCCCGCCGCCGCACGTGTAAACGCGACCGTCGCCAGAAGGCTTTCCGAACCCCTTCGCGAATTCCGCAAAGGCTTCGAGGCCAGGATCCATGGCTTCGTCCAGCTCGAGCACCTCTTTCGGCGCGAGCTGCAGTTGCATCGGCCTGACGTCGCCCTTTTCCTGCGGCGTAATGATCGGATCATAGCGAAACTCAATACCGCGCTGCTTCGCGTACTCCTTCATGCGCGGCAGCTCGTCGACCGTAAGGGTCAGAGCCGGGCATTTGAGCTCTACACGAATGCCCCTCTCTAGCAGCAAGTCGACCGCCCGATCAACTCGCCGAAACGCGTTGGGAATGCCTGTAACGCGTTGATATCGCTCATCGCTCAACCCGTACAGGCTGAGCGATACGATCACAGGAGGCCACTCGGCAAGAAAATCCGCCCACCGTTCACCGATCAGGTAGCCGTTGCTGTTGAGATAGATCATGAAGCCGTGCTGCTTGGCGCTCAGGTAGATTTCCTTGAACTGCCGGTGGGAAAATACCTCTCCGCCAGTCAGAAGTAGCGAAAGCGTACCGGCGTCAGAAAGCTTCCTGAACAACAATTCGGCCTGCGATAGAGACATCACATCTTCGCGTTCAGCGCAGGGCGCTATATAGCAGTGCTCGCACTTGAAATTGCACGTCGCAATTATTTCCACGTACGCCCAGAGCGGGATGTTCTCGCTAATCGCCCGCGACCCCATGCGTTGACGCAAGGTCGTCATTGGAATGCTGGGCACACCACAACTCATCGCTCAACTCTCCCGCGTTTCAACAGCTCCAATCCCGCTCAATTGCTCAAGAAAACCCGCAACATCTCTCGCCGCTTGATCAGGCGTAACTTCAAAGCGCTCCGTGATCTGCTCCACCAGCGTTATCTCCGTCGTCCACTTATCGAGATGATTCCAGAGAAACGCTGCCGTGGGAGTGAAAGCGAACATCGGCGCCACGGTGTCTCGATGTAATGCAATGAGCAAATGCTCACCAGCAACGTGTCGATAAACGTGCCTCGCACCGCGTCGATATTGTGCTCCGACTATCCTATCCACTGCGACCATGCTTCGAGTCTTGCAAATATAGAGCCATGGACCCCATCTGGTAGGCCTATCAGGAGATACGCTTCTGATACGTCATCTGCGGATGCGAATCACGCGGCGTCACTTAACGCGAGGCAAATTCACGCGCAAGCACGTATGCCGCGACACTCGGTCGAAACTGTAACTCTGCGACTGTCACCGATGCAGTCAACCTTTCGAGAGTCGCGAAACTCGCATCCTGCTCTGCAAGGTTTATTGTCGGCTGTATCAAGCGGACGAGCATCTCCTGAAAGCCTCGTGCTCCCTCGAACAGCGTCACCGCATCCCTGTCGGCCTGTACGAGAAGGAAAATGCCTTTTACAGGCGCACAGTGGGGGGATCCCTTTGAATAAGTGCCGTGCCAGGGCGTACCCCACGCCAACACCACTTCATCCTGAAGGGTCACGATTGTTCGATCGTCGCTCAGCACTTGGGCGCCGGCCGACTCAGCGAGCGCTGTCATTGTCGACTTACCTGCGCCCGAATGACCCATGAAAACGAAAGCGTCAGAACCTTCCATGAGAGCGCATGCATGAAGGATGATTCCCCCTGAGCGGCCAAGAAGTCGGGCCATCAAATACTCGTCAATTGGATAGCCAATCGAAATTGTCCTGTCGTTCCCCCGGACCGGCGCATGGACGAGCTGAACTCGGCCGATGCCAGCTTCCAGGGTCAACCGAATCATGGGAATCCGCGTGCCTGCCTCCGTCGCCGTATAGAAACACACCTCTTCCGAAGAGTCCGGAAGCATGCGCAACTCCCATATGCCACCGGAGTCGAAATCCGGGGCGCCGAGAGAAGGGGTTGCATCGCCAAACTCGCAGGTGATCTCGCAATCAGCGAGTGTGTGATTCCCTGTCAGAAAAAAAGTGTGCGGCTCCCGTGCAATAAATCGAACGTCCGGATCAGCGGAAAAAAAACGAAGCGAATAACCTCCGAACGACAGCGTAGCAACATCGAGCACCCGGAGGTCACGTTTCTCAACATGACCTTCAAAAACTCTCACGCCCACCTCCGCAAACTGTCTTCGCGAAGCCGCCTGGTCTGAACTCGACGCGCAATAACCAATCGTCCCCAAGACCGCACGTACCTCGCCAAAGCTCGTCCACCGAAACGCAGGCTTGGGGTGAGAGAACTCACTCCCCAAGCGTTTTCCGAAGCCACGGCTCTGGCCACCACGGACGCCCGCGGGATAACAGGATCGTTTGCGTCGCATGAATCCCCACGAGTCACGATCATTCCTCTAGTGGCGGAAACAACGCGGTGCAGCAGCGGCTGGCCGTCTAACTCAGCCAACACAATGTGACCCTTCCGGATGCTCTTGGCGGAGCTGAGAAGAACACGATCGCCTGGCGCGATGGTCGGCAGCATGCTTTTGCCAGTGGTGACGATCCACATCTCTCCCCCTTCCCGCGCCACTTCGCTAGCAACTTCAAGCATCGTCCTGCCGGCAACTTCCCTCACTTCGGCATAGGACCACGTGCGCCCCGCGGAATCGCGATTCGCAGTCGACGCGCCCGGACCCGAACGAGTCTGCGGCAAGGTCGCTTTCCAGTGATGCATGATGCGCGCTGTAATACGCGCCGCTGTTTGAATTGGGGTGCCTCCTGGCGACACGGGCAGCACCCATGAACCAACCGCTCTCAGCGTCGAGTCAGCCGACGGCGCAAGCCAAACGTGTCGCCAGAAGGGATGCGGCTCGGTACGACTGTCCCGATGTATGCCTAGTCGCCGCTGCGATCGCGATTCTCCCTCCGACGCGCGCCGAGCCGCAACGGCCGCTCTGCATGCCCAGGCGAGATATCGCCCCAACCCCGATTGGTCGGCAGAACGGCGCGCCGCCTTGCGCTCTGATTCACCAAGGGAGTTCCATAGCGTAGCGAAATCCACCAACCATAAGAGCGGTGCGAAGGCATGAGACGCCAGATGCATCGCCAGATACCCGGGAACGCCGTCTCCACTGTGGCGCAAATAGCTTTGACCATCAAGCACCAACTCCTCGCTCTCTGGTAAAGGAACCGGAAGATACGAGAATCTCTGGTGCAGGAGCGTGGAGTGGATCTCCAGATGAAAGTTACCGTGCGCAGTCTGCCGCTCCAGCATTTCATCCCAGAGGAGATCGCCATCGTAGTGGCGCCACCCGCTCTGGGTGAGTGTTGCTCTGGTCGCAAGTCGATCCGCAGCAGGGATGAACCAGTCGATGTCCGTGCATGCACGCAATGTCAGATCACCATACAAACGTTGAGCTAGCAGCGAGCCCTTGAGCAAAATCGGCGTCACACCCATCGACGAAAGACGCGCGGCGGCGATAGCCGACTCGGCGAGCTGTGCGTGTCCGCGAACTGAAATGTCGCGAAACAAAAGCCGCCACCGTTCAGATATTTCGGCGGGAGCATGACGTCGAATGGCATGGCCGCAGCGAGCCCACGCAAGGGCGGCGCAACGCTCGGTTCTTGCGACTTCGTAGAGTCTGGGCCAGTCAGTTACGTCGCCGAGTCCCCGGTCCGTTCCAAATGCCAGCCGGAGTGCAATGGCAGCGACAGGTGTAGAGCTATCGCGTGGAGTAGGAGCGGCCGGCGCTCGACTCATCGGTAGTGGCCGGGCGATTCCTAGGATCGGCCCCGTCCCGCCGCGCCAAGGCCGGTCAGGCGCCGGACTCTATCGAGAACGCCGCGGCCATTTCGATGGCCGTCCTGGCCATAGTAATAGTAGTAATAGTATCCGTACTGACCGCCGTACGCTCCACTTCTGAAATCAACATCATTCAGCACTGAGCCGACAACGCGGCCGTGCACGGTGTGAAGTTGGCCGATCGCCCTTCGGACGGCCGTCCGCGCCGTCGATCCTATGCGAATCACCAGGATTGCGCCGTCAACGAGAGTGGACAGAACCGCTGCATCCGTCACCGCGAGCAATGGCGGTGAGTCGAGCAGTATCACGTCGAAGTTTTCCTTCGCCTCACGCAGGGTGTCGCGCATGCGTGCTGACCCGAGCAACTCCGAAGGGTTGGGCGGAAACGGTCCGCTGCCGAGCACCGAGAGGTTTGGTATCGCGGTCGCACTGACGCTTTGTGCCAGGGAAGCCTTTCCGACGAGAACATCGGTGAGACCGGGCTCGCGCGGCACCTCAAACAGCTTGTCAAGCACCGCACGACGGAGATCGGCATCGATGAGAAGAGTTCTCTGCCCCTGCTGAGCAAAGGTGATTGCCAGGTTGGCAACCGTGGTTGACTTGCCGTCCGCAGGGCCCGGACTGGTGAGCACAATGGTGCGGAGCGCCTCATGCGCGCGAGCGAATGCGAGGTTCGTCCGCAGCGATCGGTAGGCTTCCGCGACGGGAGATCGAGGATCTATATGTGTGACAAGTCTGTGGCCCTCGCGCGTATCCGCGCGGCTGCCGCTTGCCTTGATGCCGGGAATCGTACCAAGTACGGACAGTCCAATCTGATCGCGGATCTCATCGGGCGACTTGACCGAATCGTCCAGCTGCTCCACGGCGACTGCGCCCGCCAGGCCCATGAGCAGTCCAAGGATCATCGCCGTCATGGCGGCGCGCCGGCGGTTAGGCGAAATGGGCGCCGAAGGGCGTCCTGCTTCGTCGACTATTCGTACGCGGGTCGCACCGGCCGATTGTCCGATCAGGGCACGCTGATGCTCCGAGTTGAGCTCATCATACACACGCTGCAGCGTGCGCACATCGCCAAGCAAGTTCGCCTCAGATGCTTCCAGCGCCGGATACTTTGTCAACTCGGCACGCAGAGAGGTGATGCGAGCCTCAAATGACTCTATACGTGACTGAAGGTTTCTCAGGTAAAGTCCGCTCGCCTGTTGAAGGTCGGTCTTCGTGGCAGCGATCAGGCTGTCGGTAGCCTCAACGTCGATGTAATCGGTACCGCGCCGCTCCTGTGTTATGAGCTCAGAACGGCGCTTTACCAGATCGAACCATTGGGTATACAAGCTCGCGATATACGGATTGCTCTCAATTGCCGACGTACCCCCCAGCCGGCGCAAATCTTCCGTAGTCGTGTCCGCGGCCGAGAGGCTGCCGAGAAGCTGTTGGTAGACGCCGCGCTCGACGAGAACGGCGTCGCGCTGCCCCTCGAATAGATTGATGGACTGGATCAACGATGTCTGCTCAGCCGTCACGTTGCCAAGCTGAGCATCCTCCTTGAAACGCTTGAGCGCTTGTTGCGCCGAATCCAGGCGCCGGCGTTGCTCGACCAGCCGCTCTTCGATCGTGACAGTTTTCGCCTCCGCGACTTTCCGGCGGTCTTCGCTGGAGAACTCGCGATACTCCCCCGCAACGGAATTGGCTATCCGTTGTACTGTGAATGGATCCGGCCCAGTGTAGGTTATCTCGATAATGTTGGTTTGTGGGCGTAACTTCGTGACGATACCTCCACGCACCGTGCCGGCAGCGCCAGTAAGAGGAATAACCGACAGAACAGCTTCACTCTCACCAATCTGGGGCCGCTCCGGAACGGCGAGTTGAATTCCTCCCCCGGAGACCGAATCCCCATAGGCGGCCGAATCCAGCGTAGCGCCATTCTGCGTTAGAGCGTAGCCGGAGTCTTCAAAGCGAACCAGAAACTCCGCAAACCTGAGCGATGAATCGACAATTGGCGTGGTTTCCCCAAAAACTCTGCTCCGCTGTATTTTTTGCGGCTGAGAAATCACCAGTTGTAGCCCCAGATCGCGGGCGACTCGCTCGGCGATTTCCTTGCTCTTAATGATCTCCTGCGCCGACAGCATCGGATCTATGCGCCAGCTGCCTGGAGTTGGAGCGGTTTGAGCGGCAACCGGACCTTGTTCCTCGTCAATCTGGATCACCGCTGACGACTGATACAGACGAGTCTCGCGTGAGGTGCGCCATATGGACGTCGCGACGATAACAGCGAAAACTCCCAACACCAGCCACCACCGCTGCCGAATCGCGGCAATGGCGTTCCGAACGGCCAATGCGCGGTCTGGCTCACGCGAGGCAGAAGCCTCGGGCTGTAGTTCATCGGAGTATTCACTCATACAGAAAAACTAGTGGACTGCAAGAACTCGGGATTGGGGGTGGGGGGATGGGGGAGAGAAAAAGTACCAAACCCGAAACCCGGCGCCTCAGCCGCCGGAAACGCACTTGAAAGGTCGTTGACAACAAATTGTTGTCGACCTCAACCCGGGAAGGCGCGACGAAGGTTGTCACGCTAACCGCGCGATAAGAAGCATGCTTGTCGTGGATACAGCGGCAGTCGAATGCACTCATCACCTGGAACTCAGTTACTAACGACGCAGGGTCGCCACGAGCGTGACAACCGACACAAGTGCGCCAACCATACTCGCGAGAAAGCCGATATTCTCGCGATTGAGGCCCGTCTTTCGCGGAACATACAGAACATCGTTGCTGAACAGCGAATACCGGCCAGCGACGCTTCCAGCCAGCGCGCTTTGGAGGTCTACTCGTATCGCCTTGCCATCTCGAACAACCTGCGCCTTGCGGAGATCTGCTCGCTCGCTTGGCCCGCCAGCTCTCGTTAGAACCTGGAGGAGCGTCGTGCCCGGCTCCACGGCGAACGGTCCCGGTGCGCGCACCTCACCAAGCACGGAAACACGCAGCAACGCCTGCAAGGCCAGCTCGGGTTCGCGAGAGATGCCCCGAGCCAGCATCTGCTCCCGAAGACGCTCCCTCGCGGCGAAGGGCGTCAAGCCACCGACCAGAATGTCCCCCAAGCCGGGAATTTGGACATAGCCGCGGCTGTCGATCGGAAACTCACCGCTGAGAGCCGGATCCCGAAACACCAGAATTCGAAGCGCATCCCCCGGACGAAGCACACCGACGTTCTGCTCCCGCACGGTGTCCATCACGGCGGGCGGATTCTGCCCCTCGAGTGATGCCGCGCACAGCAGCAGAAAGAACCCGCCAAACGCGCGCCTACGGATAGCGAAATTGATATGTGCCGACAATAGATGCCCTGAAGTAGGTTGCCGATTGAGCCGGCTGATTATTCACGTTATCGACTCGAGCGACTTCAGTTCGAATCGTAATGGGAAGAACGCGATCGAGGAACTCCGCAGACACGTCACCAAGCCATGCACGCTGAACTAAAGGCCGGGTCGCAAAGGCTGAAGGAAACGGCCGGCCTGCGTTGCCGAATGCACCCTGTGCGGGACGCATCTCTATGCGTTGAGCTCCGCGCCGCCAGCGCCCTGCCCTGCCGCTAAAACGCAGGCGTCCGTTGCCCCAGATTTCGCCCGACGCCCGAACGAGATCGGCATCAGGCCCAAACTCCGAGCCCAGAGGATTATCGTACTGCTGATAGACTTCTGCGTAGGAGCGCCGAAGGTAGGTGAAACTCCCGATCCGTTTGTATTCTATTCCGATACTCGCCGGTACGAAAAGCGGAACAGCTATGGTTGCGGCAAGCCGCCAGGCGAGCTGATCCGGAACATTCTTGCGATCCTCGCCGTCGATCTGGATGTCATCGACAACCAGTTCCGCGACCGCGTTGGCACGGCCGCGCGCAACACGCACGGATCCGAACGCTGTAAGATTGTTTCCATCGGCCGACCCGCCTGCCCGACTGGTGTCATTCTCCGTAACGATAAACAGCATGACTGGATTGACGAACGCCAGATCGACACCGGCCCCTCGCCGAGTAAGGAGAGCGGTTTCGCCGAGGGTGAACTCCCAGGAGGGTGAGGGTCGAAAGGTGAGGGCATGAGCCGCGAGGAAGCGATGCACACGTTGAGGCGAAATGCCAACTTCCAGCGAATCCCGCGTGCCCAGCACAACATCGTTGACTGACGAGAAGAGGGCACGCGCCTCGAATCGCGGCCAGCGCGCTGCCGCGCTCAGTCTATCGAGAGGCGGACCATGCGCGGAAAGGACCAGTGATTCGTTTGTCTCGGCAAGCCAGGCCTCTCCCGATCTTCCCAGGGACACCACCAATGGGCCAACACTGCCGTTGACGTAAGCGTCCGCGAAATCCACGACGGCTTCGCTTTGACGAAATCCACGTCCCCTCACCTGTGGATCATTGCGCCTGCTTGTCTGTGCGTACCCTTCGGCGACGGCCACGAGGCGTTCGCTGCCGTTCCATGTGACTCTTGCCCTGACAATGCCGGTTGCCGCAGGGTCACCAACAGAATCCGCCCGTATGTCGCGCCACAGCGGACGGTACTCCATGTCGCGGCGAGCTACAGTTCGCAGAGTGGTGGCGGCCCCAAAAGCAAAACGACTCCCGAGAGAATCCGGCGACGCCAGACTACCGGAAACCAGCGGAAAGCGCCTTGTGAGAGCGTCGCGAATCGTCCCTGCGCAGGAACTATCAGACGCAGCACGTGCAACAGCCGCGCGAATTTGTGACACGAGGTATGGACGATACGGCGAAATCATCGCGGCTCGGCAGCCTTGACGAAGAAGACCGTCGATCTGCACGTACACAGGGTCCGAAAGCGGAATCGAGACCAATTGATGCTGAGCGAAAAGAGGACCTGCCGCCAACAGCGCTGCCAGCGCGCCGGGTACAGCATTAAACCGCATCAGCCGGCGCTGCGGTTTCGCGCCCGTGAGTCCGAGGTTCCCATCCGCTCGCGCAGGCTGGCCAGGAGCGCCGCCTGTGGAGAAAATTCCGGTACAACCTCCTGCAGCCGACGAAGTATTACGCGTTCTTCGCGTGACTCCACCGCATCCCACAGGAGGGACAGTCCGCGGTCGATCGACTCAGGCAGCTCCGTTTTGACAACTCGAATTTTTTCGTACCGGGTGGGAATCGTTTCTTCGAAATCCGACGTCAGTTGCTCGTGCAGCTTTTCACCGGGCCGCAGTCCCGTGAAGACGATGGGGATATCCAGGTCCGGCTCGCGCCCGGAGAGGCGGATGAGGTTACGTGCGAGATCCACGATTTTCATCGGCTCGCCCATCTCGAGCATGACTATCTTGTCGCGAGCCTCTTCCAGAACAGAAGCCTGTAGCACCAGCTGAACCGCTTCCGGGATGGTCATGAAGTAGCGGGTCGTGTCGGGATGGGTCACCGTAACCGGCCCGCCGTCAGCTATTTGCTCCTGGAAGAGTGGCACCACCGATCCGTTACTGCCCAGAACGTTACCAAAGCGAACGGCCACGAAATGACTGTGGGCCTTCAGGTTCAGCGACAGCACTATCTTTTCGGCGAGCCGTTTCGTGGCGCCCATGACGTTGCTGGGAACCACAGCCTTGTCGGTAGAAATCAGCACGAACTTGGCGCCGTACTCCGCGGCCGCACCCGCAACATTGAATGTGCCGAAAACGTTGTTGTGTACCGCGTGGGCGATGTGACTTTCCATCATCGGCACATGCTTGAACGCGGCTGCATGATACACGATCTCGGGCCTTATCTCTCGAAACAGGCTCGCCACATCCTCGCGATCCCGGATGTCCGTTACCACCGGCCGCACATTCAGAGTTCCGTATTTGCGACGCAGCTCCTGCTCGATGAGGTACAGCGCGTTTTCGCCCCGTTCCAGTAGCACGATGGACGCAGGTCCGTAAGCGGCGATCTGTCGCGCCAACTCTGAACCGATCGAGCCACCCGCACCTGTTATGAGAATTCTGCGACCCGCGATGTCAGCTCGAATCTGCGTAGCATCGAATTGCACCGGTTCGCGTCCGAGCAAATCCTCAATCCTCACCGGGCGCACTTCACTCATGTGCACCTGGCCGTCCGTCAGCGCAGCTATCGCCGGAATGATCTTGAAAGGCAGGCGGGATTCCAGACACCGGTTCACGATGGCCTGCATTTGATCACGCTTGGCTGACGGGATCGCAATGATCAGTTCGTCCGCCGGGTGATCCACCAGAACCTCAAGGAGTCGCGACGTGGTTCCCAGAACGGCCACACCATGGATTCTGAATCCGACCTTCCGCTCGTCATCGTCCACAAATCCGATCGGCGCATACCGGAGGCGCGAGTTGTTGTGCATCTCGCGAAGCAGGAGTTCACCCGCGTCGCCCGCACCAATTATCAAAACCCTCCGAACCCCTGGAGATGATTGCGGCCGCCGTTTTTCGCGAATGGCGCGCAATGCGAAACGGACTCCGCCTATCAACCCCACCGTGAGCATGGGCTCGAGCACGAGCACCGAGCGCGGAACGCCGGGCTCAAAACGAGCGAACAACAGGATTGCGACGAAGACGATGGAGCTTGCGGCGACCGCTTTAAGCAGATCGTACAGATCGCGCATGCCGACGTACCGCCACCAGCCCTGATACAATCTGAAATAGGCGAACGCGAGCAGCCGCACTATCACAAGCGCGGGCAGTGTCCAGATATACGTCTTGAGAAAACCAGCCGGAATAACCCACTCGAAACGCAAAAGAAATGCGAGTGTAAATCCAGCGGCGACCAGAACGCAGTGCAACGCGATCAGTATGATCGCGCGATAACGGAAGAGCAGTGTGATCAATTGAAGAACGCTAGTGTGTGATCAAAAAACCAAGGCACGAAGTGGCAAGATCCGGGCCTGCAACAAGATAGGCTTGGTCGCGGCGGCGGTGTTCCTCGCGCACGCGGCGACCACAACGGCGGGCAAGTCCAGGCGACGCAGGTAAACGGTTGCGTCGCGGCTAAACTGTTATCGGCCGAAAAAGGAGCGAATTGCCCCTATCGTCTCATCCTGCTGCCGCGGCAGAATTTCGGGATATATCGGAAGGGACAACACTTCCCTGGAGGCGAGCTCCGATTCGGGGCAACTCCCTTCCCGATAACCCAGATAGGCGAAACATGGCTGCAGGTGCAAGGAAAGCGGATAATAGACCTTGCTGCCGATGCCAGCGGATTTCAAATGTGCCTGCAGCAAGTCACGTCGCTTGGTGCGAATTGTGTACTGATTGAATATTGACTCGGATGCTTCTTCAACAACCGGTGTTTGGATTTCGGCGACATCGGCGAAGGCTTCGTCGTAACGAGCGGCGTGTAGCCGGCGAGCCGCGCTCCAACCGGCAAGATGCGGAAGCTTTGCAAGTAGCACCGCAGCCTGCAGAGTATCCAGTCTGCTGTTGTAACCAACTTCGTCGTGATAATACTCCGTGGCTCCGCCATGCACTCGCAGCCGCCTGAGCCGCGCGTTGACCGCTTCATCCTGGGTCACCAACATCCCACCGTCGCCATAACCACCAAGATTTTTGGTAGGAAAAAAGCTGAACGTTCCAATAGTCGCTCGTTCGCCAGCCATCACCCAGCTGTCACCTATTTTCCTTCGCGCTCCGATCGACTGGGCAGCGTCTTCAATTATGGGAACGCCGGACAGGCTGCCGTCGAATTGTTCGATTGCGGCCATCTGGCCAAACAAATCGACGGGAATGACGGCCTTCGTCTTGCTGGTGCGAACCGCGCCCGCGTGACGCGGGTCGAGATTGAAAGTCCCAGGCTCAATGTCCGCGAACACTGCCTTCGCTCCCACATTGTGGATGGTTCCGGCGGTAGCGAAGAAGGTAAATGGCGTGGTTATGACCTCGTCGCCCGGACCCACGTCGAGAGCGCGCAAGGCCAGCAAAAGTGCATCGGTGCCACTTGCGCAGCCGATGGCAAAGCGGGTGCGGGAGAGCTCGCACACGGCGCGCTCGAGGTCCGCGACTGATTTGCCAAGAATGAACTGCTGCTCATCGACAACCTTGAGCATTGCGCTCACCACATCTTGCCTTATGAGCGCATGTTGCGCGTGAAGATCCAGAAGAGGGACAGACATTATCAGAAGTTGGGTAAACCCACCGGATGACCTAATTAATTGGAAGCAATGAAGTTGCCACCCTCCATCCGCTAAGTCAACGCGCCTGGATCGCTTTACAGCGCCTTGCCGGCGAGGGCGGCAGCTTGCGCATCTTCGTGCCATTCCTGAAGCGCCCGCACCGATGGGGAACGGAAGCGCAACGCAAGAATTGCATCGCAAGCGGCGCTCGCGGCGGACAGTGTTGTCGTGTAGGCAACCCGGTGCTCCACGGCGGCCTGCCGCATGGTATAGTCGTCGCGCTGAGCGCGTTTTCCCAAAGGCGTGTTGATGAGGAGTTGAACCTGTCCGTTCACGATCGCGTCTACAGTGTTTGGCCGCCCTTCGTGGACTTTTAAAACAAGCTCGGCTGGAATACCCCGGGCGCGAAGGAACGCCGCCGTCCCACCAGTGGCCAGAATCCGAAAACCCATATCCCGAAAACGGCGTACTATTGGCGCTACAGTCGGTTTGTCCGTGTCATTTACCGTGATCAGGATAGCGCCTTCCAGCGGTAGCTCATTATCGGCCGCCGACTGTGCCTTGGCGAATGCACTGCCGAAAGAGTCTGACAGACCCATCACTTCTCCAGTCGAGCGCATCTCCGGACCGAGAATCGGGTCCGCCTCGCGAAACTTGTTGAAGGGAAAAACGGCTTCCTTCACCGCCACGTAGGGCGGGACGATTTCTTCCGTGAAGCCTATGCTTGCGAGTGAATTACCCACCATGGCCCGCGCCGCAATTGAAGCTAGCGGGACGCCGATTGCCTTCGATACGAACGGAATCGTACGGCTCGCGCGAGGATTCACTTCCAGCACGTAGACGACGCGATCCTTGATCGCGAATTGCACGTTTATCAAACCGCAAACGCCGAGCGCACGAGCTAGCGACATGGTGTGCGCGCGCATCGTGGCGAGATCCTCGGCACCGATGATGTAAGGCGGAAGCACGCTCGCAGAATCACCAGAGTGGATACCCGCATCCTCGATGTGCTGCATGACGCCCCCAATTACGACAGTAGTTCCGTCAGACACAGCGTCTACATCTACTTCGTAGGCATCTTCAAGAAAGCGGTCGATGAGCACCGGGCGGTCCTCCGACACGCGCACGGCGCGCGCAAAATACTCTCCCAGTGATGGCTCATCGTACAGGATTTCCATCGCTCGGCCACCCAAAACGTAGGAGGGACGTATCAGAACAGGAAACCCGACTCGGCGCGAGACATCAATAGCTTCCTCAACGCTGGTCGCTGTACCGTTCGGCGGTTGGTGTATTCCCAGCGAGCGAGCGATCGCGTCAAACCGGCGCCGGTCCTCAGCGGTGTCGATGGCGTCAGGCGAAGTACCAAGAATCCGCACACCAGCCGCTTCGAGCCCGCGTGCGAGCTTTAGCGGGGTTTGGCCCCCGAGCTGGACGATCACACCCATCGGCTGCTCACGCTCGACAATTTCCAGCACGTCTTCAAGCGTGAGCGGCTCGAAATAGAGCTTGTCCGACACGTCGAAATCCGTGGACACCGTCTCGGGGTTGGAGTTCACCATGATTGTCTCAAAGCCGCACTCGCGTAGAGCCATCGCGGCGCGAACGCAGCAGTAGTCGAACTCCACTCCCTGGCCGATTCGATTAGGACCGCTGCCCAGAATTACTACTGACTGCCTTCCTGTCCGCGGTGCTTCACTCTCCTCGTCGTAACTACCGTACAAGTAAGGAGTACTCGAAGGGAATTCTCCAGCGCACGTGTCTACCATCTTATAGGCTGGGCGCACGCCCATGGCGTGCCGCCGTGAGCGCACGGTCGCTTCATCTTCTTTACGAAGTGCCCCGAGTTGCCGGTCCGAAAAGCCTGCACGTTTCATCGTGCGCAGTGAATCTGTATCCACAGCAGCAAGAAGCGCGTACTCCTTCTCCGCCTTGAGCAGCTCCTCCAACTGCACGAGAAACCAGGGATCAATTTTCGTGAGGTCGAATAACTCGGCAGAGGGAATGCCGAGTTGCATCGCTCGCTTGACCTGGAAAATTCGCTCCGGCGTTGGCTGACGCAGCGCACGACGAAGTGACTCAATCGAGTCGTCAGTGAGACGGTCGTCTTCCAGCGACGCGCCAACGCTCCAGCCGGGCCGGCCGATCTCCAGTGCACGCAGGCCTTTCTGAAATGCTTCCTTGAAGGTGCGGCCTATCGCCATCGATTCTCCCACCGACTTCATCTGCGTGGTCAGCTCGGGATTGGCAGCCGGAAACTTCTCGAAATTGAAACGTGGGCACTTTACGACGACGTAGTCGAGAACCGGCTCAAAGGAGGCTGGCGTCGTCTTTGTGATATCATTGACGAGCTCATCCAAACGGTAACCGACGGCCAACTTCGCCCCTATCCGCGCAATAGGAAAACCCGTCGCCTTGGAAGCGAGCGCGGATGACCGCGATACCCTCGGATTCATCTCGATCACCAGTAGTTCGCCGTCTCGTGGATTGACGGCAAACTGTATGTTGCATCCGCCAGCCTCGACACCGATCTCTCGAATTATTGCCACGGCCGCGTCCCGCATCCGCTGGTATTCGCGGTCAGTAAGGGTCATCGCTGGAGCGACAGTGATCGAGTCTCCAGTGTGGATTCCCATGGGATCGAGATTCTCGATCGAGCAGACGATCACGACGTTATCGGCGTAATCCCGCATGACCTCGAGCTCGAATTCCTTCCAGCCGAGCACACTGCGTTCCGCGAGCACCTGCCCAACCGGGGAGAGCTCGAGTCCGCGTCGTACGATCCTCTCGTATTCCTCACGATTGTACGCGATGCCGCCACCGCTGCCACCAAGGGTGAAAGATGGACGGATGATGGCCGGAAACCCTGTAATCTCGAGTAGTGCAACCGCTTGTTCCCAGGAGCGCGCAATTCCCCCGGTTGGCACCCGAAGACCGATCCGGCGCATCGCATCGGCGAATTGCTCGCGGTCTTCAGCCATGCGGATAGCCCGCTCGTTGGCGCCAATGAGCTCCACACCGTACTTCGAGAGCACGCCGCGCTCGGCGAGCGCCATTGCGATATTGAGCGCCGTCTGCCCGCCCATTGTAGGAAGAAGCGCGTGAGGCCGCTCCTTCTCGATTACCAGCTCCACGATTTCCGGAGTCACCGGCTCGATGTACGTCCGGTCAGCGATCTCGGGATCGGTCATGATGGTCGCCGGGTTCGAGTTCACAAGGATTACGTGATACCCTTCCTCGCGTAATGCCTTCGCGGCCTGCGTCCCCGAATAATCGAATTCAGCTCCCTGGCCGATGATGATCGGTCCCGATCCGATCAGCAAAATGCGCTGTATGTCAGTCCGGCGAGGCATTCAGCAAGTCGGCGATGATGTCGTCAAGCGTCTTGAGAGGTTTCCAGCGTGTCGCGTTTTGGAGCTTGGTAGAGTCACCGATGAGAACGGGTATGTCCGAAGATCGCTGGAGCGCTGGCTCACTACGCAGTTCGGCTTGAACCCCTGCCAGGAGTAGCAAACGTTCAGCGACGCTCCGCACTGTGTGCCCTACCCCGCTAGCGACATTGTACGCTTCGCCCGGAACACCGTGCTCCACAAGCTCAATGTACGCGCGCACGACATCGGTAACGTGCAGAAAGTCCCTCACCGGAGTCGTGTTCCCAAGAGACATCATTGATTCGCCAGAGAAACGCAGATCGCGCGCGCGGCGAGCTAGACGCGGCAGCAGGAACTGGCCGTCCTGCCCAGGGCCGCTGTGATTGAAACTCCTCGTGGCGATTACCTTCACTCCGTCAGAGCGGAATGCCTCGAACGCGATGATCTCCTGAGCCGCCTTGGACGCCGCGTACAAGTCCAGAGGCCGCTGGGCAGAGTCCTCCCGCAGCGGCATCGCGGAAGACTCGTGCCGACCATATTGGAGTCCGCTTCCTACAATAATGACGACGGGATCGAGCACCCCGGCGGCAAGGCGTGCACGTACCACCGCAAGCAATCGCGATGCACCCGACACATTGATATCGAGCGCAGCGGCAGGCTCTTGCTTCGCCGCTGGAACGAACGAAACGCCGGCCAGATGGAATATCGCGTCAGGTAAACTCGCTTCGATTGCCGCAAGGATTGCGGCGGATTCGCGGATGTCGCACGGCAACCAAGCAATGCGCTGATA
>JACDCM010000254.1 GCA_013817545.1 Gemmatimonadaceae bacterium
GGTTGTCGAGTTGCTCGAGCGCGGCGGACTGTCCCAACCGGAAACCCGAAGTCTGCTCTCGGCCGCTGAGGGTCTCGATGCGAGACGCTTGCCGGCGGGGATGGGCGTTATCCTTCGCTCCCCGGCTGGCGACTCCATGCCATCCGAGATTGTCTTCAATCTGTCTCAGGATCGCACTCTTTATCTGAAGCGCACTTCACAAGGGTGGGTCGCGGATGAGAAGCGAATCGCCTGGCAGCTGGACACGGTGGTGGTCAGCGGAACGATCCGTTCGTCTCTGTACGCGGCTATGGATAGCGCGCAAGGAGCGTGGCTCACCCGTCCCGCTCGTTCCGATCTGGCGTGGACGCTTGCAGATGTGTACGAGTATCGCATCGACATGAGCCGGGAGCTGCGTGCCGGCGACACCTTCAAGGTGCTTTTCGAGCTATCGACTGCGCCCGGCGGGCTGCTCCGTGTTGGCGATGTGCTCGCGGCTCGATTCGAGTTTTCCGGAGCGTCCGTAGAGGCAATTCGGTACGAGAAAAGCGGTGGACGGGCAGAATTTTTCGACCAGAATGGCAAATCCCTGCGGATGGCATTCCTTCGCGCGCCCCTCGCCTTTCGCCGCATCTCCAGCGTCTTCGGAATGCGCCGGCACCCGGTTCTCGGCGTTCGCCGCGCGCACAAGGGCACCGACTACGCGGCCGCATCCGGAACTCCAATTAGAAGCGTGGGTGAAGGTACCGTGATCTTTACCGGTCGAAAGGGCGGTTACGGCAACGCAGTCGAAGTGCGTCACCGGAATGGCTACGTTACGCGCTATGGACATATGCGAGGTTTCGCCAAAGGCGTACGCCGAGGCTCGCGTGTTGGTATTGGACAGACAATTGGATACGTTGGAATGACGGGACTCGCGAGCGGCCCGCACCTGCACTTTGAAGTGCTCGTGAACGGCGCGCAGCGTGATCCCCGCCGCGCTCTCGCCAGCAAGACAGGGCTCCCAATTCCGGTAGCCGACCGGGCGAAATTCGATCAACTTCGAGCCGCGTACATTGCGATTCTGGACAGCGATGTGAAGGTGGTGGCGGTGCGGTAGGAGCGATTGCGGTTGCGGATTGCTGACTACCAGCAACCGACTGCAGTTCGCTTGTCGAGATGCGCACGGATTGAAGTGTGAGCACAATCTCCTGTGCTCGGGTGCAGTCAATCCGCAGTCCGCAATCACAGTCCTCTCGGAGCCGGTTGTCGCCGCGTTAGATTGCCCCCGATGCTTACCTGGATCATCGCGACAGCTGTCGGCGCGGCCTTGGCGACTGCGCTGTACGGAGTTAGAGAACAAAGCGAACTCGGCCGGCTCGTACCAGTTGTAGTGCTGCGTGCTATCGCGCTGATCCTGCTATTCGCTCTGCTCTTCGATGCGCCGTCGGGTCGCCGCCGGGTTCCTTCTCCTGTAATTGCGCTCGACGTTTCAGAGAGCTGGCTTCGCGGTGGTGATTCCGCGCTTTGGCGACGGGCGCGTGAGCGTGCGCGGAGCTTGACGCGAGATTCGCTCTGGCTCTTCGGAGATTCGATCCGCGTCGGTGCAGTTTCAGACCTTCCGACTGACCATTCGTCGGCGTCCACAGCTGTCGCCGAGCGAGCGGTATCTTCCGGTCGTCCCGTCATTCTGATAACTGATGGCGAGATTGATGATCCAGGCTCGCTGCGCGAGCTGCCGGCAGGTTCCCGTGTCGAAGCTATCGTCAAGCCAGCAACGCGGGACATTGCTGTCGTCTCCATTGATGCGCCTCGTGGGGCAGTCGTAGGCGACACTATCGAAGTGCAAGTCACACTACGCATGGGCGATCTCCCAGGCATGGGCGGCTCGTTGACGATCCAGCTTGGAAGCGCATCGGTTGCGCGCTCCGTACTCGACTCCATGCCGGCGCGCAGCGAGCAAAGGAAAACTGTTCGATTTCCTGTCGGCTCCGTGGATGGCGGGCTCGCGCTTGCAGCCATCGTCCAGACAGCAGGAGATTCGGAACCTGGTAACGACACGTTGGGAACAACACTCGACGTGACTCGTGCGCCGGGAGCCGTCCTTGTATCGTCGTCGCCGGACTACGACTCTCGCTTTCTCCTGCCCGTGTTGCGCGGTGCCGTCTCCTTGCCGACAAGAGCCTATTACCGCGTTGCACCGAATGTCTGGCGCGGAGAGGCCACCCTCACGGCTGTTAGCGAAGCTGAGGTACGCCGCGTTCTACGGTCCGCGCCTCTCGCGATCATCCATGGCGACACTGCGGTTTTCGGCTCGCCAAGAACGGCTACCACCGGCGCCCTCATGCTCATCACGCCCCCCGGTGTCCCGACCGGAGAATGGTATCCGGCGGCGGCGCCAGCCTCCCCGGTTTCAGCTGCGCTGTCTGGTATCGCGTGGGATAGCTTGCCACCTATCGATGCGTCGGCAAGGACGCCGAATGGCGAGTGGAGCGTTCTCGCCGCCACGCGCGCGAGGGAATCGGATCGGCACTCCGTCATAAGCGGCATTGAGCGTCCGCGGCGCGTTGTGACAGTCGGAGCATCAGGATTCTGGCGTTGGCACTTTCGGGGGGGAGCGAGCGCCGATGCATACGCCGCTCTCTGGGGAAGTATATTTGACTGGCTCTCGGAGGCACGCGCGGATGTTCGAGCGGCCGTTCCCGCCGAAGGCAGCGTTCGAGCGGGCGAGTGGGTCCGTTGGCGCCAGGGCGCCTCGGCGGACTCCGCTGTGGTGGCAGTGCTCAGGCGTCGCGGTGATTCCACGAGCGTCGATTCGATTCTGCTGAAGTTCGGCGCCGATGGTATCGCGGAGAGCGTAGCGCCGGCACCAGGGAATTATGACGTGGCTGTCGCTGGAGGCTCGGCACTGCTCGTGGTCAATGCTTCGCGTGAGCTGTTGCCCCGCCCACCGGCGGTTGTTTCGGGCAGCGTTGGTCGCGCTGCTGTAGCCGGTGATGCACCACGGCTGCGTGATTCGGGCTGGCCATATTTGGCGGTTCTTCTCGCGCTCTGCGCAGAGTGGCTGGTGCGGCGAAGGATCGGCTTGCGGTAGGGCTAAGTGGCCCGTCCAACCTGACGAAAGGCGTAGGCTTCCGAAGCAACATGCCTCTTTCCCGATGCAGAAAGCACTCATGAGCCACAGCCGAACTCGCCGGCGTTCGCTGACGTTCAGTATTCCTGTCATTGTTTTTCAGTTGGCCGGAATGGAAGCGGTGGCGCAGAACGATCAAAGCTCAGATCCGGGATATGCCTGGGTTACGGCAGGACTTGGTCTAGGTACAGAGGGGGTTCGCTGGAGTGCTGGGATTCGACAACCTGAATCGCCAGCATCTTGTCTCTTTCCGCGGACTAGGGTTATCGGAGGTCTTCGGCGATAATTCTTGGGATTTGGGGGTGCTTTCTGGTCGCGCCAGCATCGAGCTCGGGCATCTTCGTTGATCGCAGCAGCCGCACCAACGCCGAGCTGAACGAGTCTCATCGAACACATTTGCGTGTAGTTAGTCCGCCATCCGCAGTCCGCTATCTTCATCACACCGCACCTCCCCAACCTTTATTCCCACAGTGTCCCGAATTCTGAAGAAAAAGGACGACGTTCCCAAGCGCTCGCTCTGGCAGCGCTTCAAGGACGTCGCAATGATGGACGTCGGGGTGCTAGTGCGTGGCGGTGTGAGTCCCGGCTCGCTCGAAAAACTCGAAGAGATGCTGCTCGAGGCGGACTTTGGCGTGCCAGTTACGCTCCGATTGATCGCCGAGGTGGAGCTGCAAGCCTCGCGTGGACTGGTTCAGACACAGGATGA
Source organism: Gemmatimonadaceae bacterium (assembly GCA_013817545.1). GTDB lineage: Bacteria > Gemmatimonadota > Gemmatimonadetes > Gemmatimonadales > Gemmatimonadaceae > JACMME01. The sequence continues at coordinate 3,798 of JACDCM010000254.1, forward strand.
ATTCCTGGGGGCACTTCGTGCGGGCGTTGAGCGCGCGCTCCGCGCGGGAAGCTCCAACCCCGCAATGGCGGTTGCAGCCTCAGGCCCTACGGTGGTGCTCGTGGTGGGCGTGAACGGAGCCGGGAAGACGACTTTCATAGGTAAGCTCGCCTCGCGCTACCGGCGAGAAGGAAAGCAGGTGCTTGTCGCAGCTGGTGACACTTTTCGCGCTGGCGCGATTGATCAGCTGAAGGTGTGGTCTAATCGGGCCGGAGCGCAGTTTGTTGGTGGCAAGCCCGGAAGCGATCCGGCCGCCGTCGCCTACGACGCGCTCGAGTCCGCTGTGGCCCGTGCGGTGGACGTTGTCATAATCGACACGGCCGGACGCCTGCACACGCAGGACAACCTGATGACCGAGCTTCAGAAAATCGGCCGCGTGATAAAGAAGCGAATTCCCGAGGCACCGCACGAAACTCTGATCGTACTCGATGGAACCATTGGCCAGAACGCTGTCGCACAGGCGAAAGCGTTTTCGTCGTCCGTATTACTCACAGGAATCGTGGTCACCAAGGTGGACGGCACCGCGCGAGGAGGCATCGTGTTGGCCGTCCACGAAGCGCTCGACATACCCGTGAAGTTTGTTGGTGTTGGCGAAGCGGCGGACGACCTGCTCGCCTTCGACGCGGCGGCGTATGCGGTGGAGCTGACTGAGGACTAGCGAAACTCGGGAATGGGGAATCGGGAATCGGACCTTAAGATCCAGGCGATTCCGCCGTTCTTTCTTCCCGCTCAGTGCCCTTCTGTAAAACTACTGTTGCCAGTAGCCGCTTCCGCTAATGATTCCCGATTCCCGATTCCCGATTCCCGATTCCCGACTCCCGATTCCCGACTCCCGACTTGTTCCTCGACACTCCCGTCACTTACCTGAAAGGCGTCGGACCTCGCCGAGCAGAGCTGCTGCGCAAGCTCGGCGTCGTTACGGCGGGAGATCTTCTGTATCACGTCCCGCATAGGTACGAGGACGCGTCCACTGTCGCGCCGATAGCGTCACTCGAGCCCGGCATGGACGGGACGATAATCGGAACTGTCATTTCCAAAGGCGTAATCCCGACGCGAAAAGGGCTGCGGATCTTCCAGGCGGTCGTGCGCGATTCGTCAGGTTTGATCGAGGCTGCATGGCCAGGGCAGCCGTTTCTCGAACGTTCAATTGAGAAAGGCGATGTGCTGTTGTTGAGCGGTCCTGTGCGATTTTTTCATGGCAGGCAGCTCACACCGCGCGACTACGTCAACCTTGGCAATGGTGTGGACGGCACCGTGAGCGGCAAGGTTTTGTCGGTATACCGTGCGACCGAAGGCCTGTCGTTCAAGGTGATACGTGGACTGATCGACGCGCACCTGGATGTGTTGCTCGGTCTGGTTACCGAATATCTCCCGCGAGACGTGCTGGCGAGGGCGAGCGATTCTGACGGACAGAAACTTCCCGCATTGGCAGACGCCCTTCTGATGCTGCATCGGCCGCACTCCATCGCCGATGCGATGCGTGGAAGGGCGCGGCTGGCCTTTGAAGAATTGTTCTTCGTCCACTTGCTGCAGCTGCGCGCAAAACAGCTTGCCCGTTCGCGACGCGGCGGAATCGCGTTTGAGAACAAGCGCGAGCTTACCTCCGCGCTCAAGGCATCCCTGCCGTTTCAGCTCACCGATGCACAGATCCGGGCCATCCGTGAGATCGCTGCCGACATGTTCAGCGAGTTTCGCATGAACCGCTTGTTGCAGGGCGACGTCGGAAGCGGAAAGACCATCGTCGCACTCTTTGCGGCGTTACTCGCGGTGGAGAATGGCTATCAGGCGGCGATCATGGCACCTACCGAGTTGCTCGCCGAACAGCATGCGCGCACGATGGAGCGGCTTTTCCAGCCGCTTGGGATTCACCCCGTGCTCGTTACCGGCAGTCTGCCAGCGCGCGAGCGACGTGAAGTGGCAGCTCGGCTTGCAAGCACGGCGCCGTTGATTGCGGTGGGAACGCACGCGCTCGTCCAGGGGGACACCAGATTTGGCCGGCTCGGCTTCGCGGCGATCGATGAGCAACATCGCTTCGGCGTCGAGCAGCGAGCCGCGCTTGGAGCAAAAGGGGAACGTCCGGATTTGCTCCTCATGAGCGCCACCCCGATTCCACGGTCCCTTGCAATGACGAAGTACGGCGATCTCGACCTGAGTGTGCTGGACGAGCGGCCGCCCGGCCGCAAGCCGGTGACGACCGCACTCCGGCGCGAGACAGCCCGAGCGCGCGTGCTTGAGTTCATCGATGAGCAAATATCGCGGGGCCGGCAGGGCTACATCGTGTATCCGATCATCGACGAATCAGAGAACAGCTATCTCAAGGCGGCGACGACGATGTTCGAGTCGCTGAAGACCGGGCCGTTCGGGGCGCGGCGAATGGCTCTGCTGCATGGTCGCATCCACGCGGCCGAACGCGAGGAAATAATGCGCCGCTTTCGCGATGGCGAGATCGACTTGCTGGTAGCAACCACCGTC
>JACDCM010000255.1 GCA_013817545.1 Gemmatimonadaceae bacterium
GGAGTGGCGCACGTGATCGTGCTCGAGCTGGGTGAACGCCGCCTTGGCGTGATCGTGGACGAGCTGTCAGGTCAGCAGGACATCGTCGTGAAACACTTCGATGCTGTACGTGAAGGCGCGGCACTTTTTAGCGGGGCGACGATCCTTTCGGATGGCTCCCCATCATTGATAGTTGACGTAGGCAGTCTCCTTTAAGCGGAGCAGTAATGAGCGACATGATGACTTTGAAGCCAAACCAACTCGATGCGTTGCGTGAAGTGGCCAACATCGGGGCGGGACACGCGGCGACTGCACTATCCCAGATGACGTCAAACACCATCATGATCACGGTGCCGAAGATCCATGTGACGAGGCTCGAGGACGTTCCGGCCCAGCTGAATTCCGAGGACGAGCCCATAGCCGCGGTGCTGATGCACATGATGGGTGACCTGACAGGACGAACTCTGTTGGTCTTCCCGCAGCCTACCGCTGTGCGCATGGCTGAGCTCATGCTCAGGCGCCCCATCGGATCGTCCAGCGAGCTCGGCGTTCTCGAGCAGTCTGCCATCAAGGAAGCGGGCAATATTCTCGCGGGCGCCTACATGAACGCGCTGAGCGAGTTCATGGGGCTGATGCTGCTGCCGTCGCCGCCGAGCCTGCACATCGACATGTCGGCCGCGATTCTTACCACAACACACCTGCAGTTCGGCTCGGACAAGGATCAGGTCGTATCTGTAGAGACCGAGTTCATGCTCAAGGATGCGGGGGATCAGCTGCACGGGTTTTTCCTGCTGCTTCCGGATGCCGCGTCGCTGCAAGCGATTCTGCGCGCCGTCCGGATGGCGTAGGATCTTTGCGCCGTGCAGCAATCGACCCCACTTACCTCGGAGCGTGACCGCGCCGTCCTGCGATCGTTCGCGCGGCGCATCGATCCATCCGACGCTGGGGCGCATAACAACCTCGGGGTGCTGTACTTCAACAAGGGGTTGCACGAAGAGGCGGCGCACGCGTTCACGCGCGCTCTGGAGATCGACCCGAAGATGCAGGTGGCGCGTCGCAACCTGGAAATTGCGTATTTCAGCACCGGCTTCTACGACCGCCGGATGGCGCAGCTCCATGATCGTCTCCGTACTCGCCCCGAGGACCGCGAGGCACGCTGGGAGATTGGACGTGCGCACGCCGCACTTGGCGACACACGTGAGGCAGTACAGGAATTTTCCCAGCTACTGGCGTATCACGTCAACGACATCGCTGCGATCGTGCAGCTCGGTCTTGCCGAGAAAGCCAATGGCGACATGGAGCGCGCGCAGCAGTGGTTTGAGCGGGCGCGGGATCTCGATCCCGCGAGCTCGCTCATGCATTTTTACATTGGCGAGGTTCTGTACAACCGCGGCCTCAACGAGGAGTCGCTGGCGGCGCTTGCCGTCGCCATCGAGCTGAATCCGGACAACCCCGACGTTTACTTCCTCATGGCATTCGTGCTGGGTGACATGGGGCGTCATGAGGATGCTCGCGCCGCCACGAAGCGCGCCGTAAAGCTCAATCCTGCTCTGTCTCGCGCGCAGGCCAACCTCTCGCTCGATCGTTACAACAGCGCGCGGTACGGCGAGCTGGTTCCGGAGCGCGAGGTGCGCCGAGCGCAGCAACGGATGGAAGTGTCGGAGGAAGGACAACTCGCGCATTACAGCCTGGGGCTCGCATTCAGACAAAAGGCGTACTATCCAGAGGCGCTGCGCGAGTACCAGAGCGCACTTGCTCTCGGCGAAGACCGCGGATTGGTATTGCAGGCAATCGCTGAAGTGCACTTGCTGACGGGCGACACCAGCGCAGCTCTGTCCGCATACGATGAGGTTCTCGCTTCCCATCCAGACAGCCCGAAACTCTGGAATGAACGCGGTGTCGCGCTGCATCAGTCAGGCGACCACGCCGGCGCGGCGGAATCGTACACGCGAGCGCTGGCACTCGATCCCGCGTACGCTCTTGCACTTAACAATCGTGGAGTGGCGCTGTACCACGGCGGCGACAGCGATGAGGCGATGGACGCATTTCGCTCCGTGCTCGGGATTCAGCCTGCGTTCACGAAAGCATGGCTCAACTTCGCGTTGCTGCAGCTGAAGGCGGGGCGACATCAGCTGAGCCTCGAGGCATACCGTCAGGCGCTGGAGAGTCACGCGGAACACCCGGTCGCCTGGAACGGCGTTGGGCTGGTACTGGTGGAGCTGAACAAGCTGGAGAAGGCGCGCAACGCATTTGGACGGGCGATCCAGGCGCGGCCCAGCTACGCTGAAGCTCACTACAACCTCAGCTTCGTGCTCACCAGTCTTGGCGACTTTGATGGCGCGCTGCGCGAAACCAAGCGTGCCCTGGAGCTCGATCCCTACTATGTCGCTCAGAAGTTCGAGCTTGCGATTGATGTGCAGCACGAGGACCCGGAGATGACAATCGCCCCGGACCTGGGCGGCGAGTCGCGAGTGGAGAGCACGGTCGATGCATTCGCCTTCGATTCGGACATTCTGAATTCGCTTTTTGCGGAGCTCAGGCCTGACGCGGCTCCCCGGGTGGCGGCAGAAGCTCAGGTGAACGCCGGCGATCCGTACGCGCTCGCCGTCGACTACCTGTCCAAGGGGATGCTCGACCGTGCGTCCGCCGAGATCAGCCGCGCGATCGGTCGAGGGGCGGAGCGCGGCCGGGGCCTCACGCTTCTCGGGGATGCATTCGCCCGGCAGGCACTGTGGGGGGAAGCACTCGAGCGCTACCGTGAGGCGCGCCAGCACCTCGGCGAATCGCGGGCTGTGCTTGCTGGTGAGACGCGCGCACTTCTGCAGCTCGGCCGCGTCGATGAGGCGATCGGCATCGCGTCCGTCCTGCTGGCATCCGGAGAGCCGGATGTCGGTACGTTGATGCTGGTGGCGGAAGCGCGGCGCGCCGTCGCCGACCACGCTGGCGCCAGGGAGCTGCTCGACGCGGCGAGAGGTGCGGCGCCGCATCGCGCGGACGTGCTCAAGGAGTCGGGTGATGCCGCGCGTGCGGCTGGAGACACCGATGCTGCGATCCTGGCCTATCGGGGAGCGCTTGCCCTCGACGGTTATTTCGCACTCGCACGCTTCGAGCTTGCCAGCCTTCTGGCTGAGCGCGATCTCATGCACGAGGCGGAGACAGAGCTGGAGGCCGCGCTCGATGCGGTTCCTACGTATGTCGATGCCGCACTGGAACTGGCGAAGGTACGCCGCAAGACCGGAAGGCTGCGTGAAGCGCTCGATCCTCTGATCGGCGTGCTGCAAGGTGACCCGTACCATATCGAGGCGTTGTTCCTGCTCGCCGCGACGCTTCTCGACCTTGGTCGTCAAGATGACGCGGCAGTTGGGCTGGAGCGGATACTTCGAGCCGATCCGGATCACGCCGGTGCGATCTACTACGAGGGCGCTGTGATGGCTGGACGAAATTGTTATCGCGATGCGATCGAGCGCTGGGATCGCGTCGTGCGGCTAGCGCCCGGGAGCGAGTGGGCGGATCGCGCACGGCGCGATGCGCGAACGGCAGTCGAGCTTCGCCGCATTTTCAACGACGACTACGCCAGCGCGGAGATGGCATATGCCGATTGAAGGACCGCTGCGCGAGCTGGGAATTCACGATGTCTTCCAGCTCCTGGATCTGAGCCGAAAGACGGGCGCGCTGACCGTAACGTCGGCGCTGCGCGACAATCAGGGCCACGTCTACTTCGATCGTGGCGCCGTAATCTTCGCCACGGTTCGGAGTAATCCCCGGCCCCTTGGAGAGCTGTTACTGCGCGCCGGCAAGGTGACCCAGGCTGATCTCGCGCGCGCTCTCACGGTGCAGACGCACGAGGCGAGAGCGCGTGCGATTGGAGAGCTTCTTTGCGAGCAGGGTGCGATAACGCGGCGGGAGCTAGAGCGGCAGGTTCGCTTTCAGGTGGAAGAAATAATATTTGAGCTGATGTCCTGGACGGAGGGATACTTCTCCTTCGAGGAACGCAGCGTAGAAGATGCGCCGGCGGAAGCGAATGTCCGCATCGCAACTGAATCACTGCTCATGGAGGCCGCCAGGCGCATCGATGAGTGGACGCGCATTGAGCGCACAGTGCCCGACGCCAGCGTCGTACCGGCGCTCGCGTTCGCGCGTGATGATCACGCCTCCCACCTCGACCTGCTCCCGCCCGAGTGGGAGGTGTTGGCGGAGATCGACGGTGCCAGGGACATCCGGGGAATCGCGTCTCATCTCGCGCGCAGTGAGTTCGATGTCGCGAAGGTAGTGTACGGCCTGGTAGCTACGGGAATAGCGGAAGTGCGTTTGTGCGAACGTGGGGCGGCGGCGCCCGTTGGATCGGATGACGCTGCTTTGCATTTCAGCCGCGCGCGCGCAGCGTTGACGGAAGGCAATCCGGAGCGAGCGCTGCAGGCCGCCCGTCAGGGCGTAGCCAGTAATCCGGAATCGGCGGACGGTCGTTTCGTTCTGTCTCAGGCGCTCGCGCGAGTCGGCCGTCATGCCGATGCAGCGGAAGAGCTGCGGCGCGCCGTGCAGCTCGACGCGCTCAACTCCGACATTCATCTCGAGATGGGATACTCGGCGGCGCGGCGTGGTGAGTTCGCTGAAGCGATCGCAGCCTGGGGACGTTACGTCCGAATGACTCCAGCTGCGGCCTCCGCTCATGTTTCCGCGGAGATACAGGCTGCAGTGCTTCTCGACTCGGCGCTCCGGGAGCGTGGTTATGTCTGACCAGATCCGGCGTTTGAGCGACGAACTGGCGCGGGATCCGTCCAGTCTCGTCTTCCTGCAACTCGGTGAAAGCTTGCGCACCAGCGGCCAGCTGGACGTTGCGCTTCGCGTTTCGTTGCGGGGACTGGAGCGTCATGCATACAGCGCGGAAGCTCACGATCTGCTGGCGCGAATCTGCGTGGACCGCGGCGAGTTGCAGCGGGCATTGGACGAGTGGGACATGGTTCTCCGGCTCGCCCCTGAACATTCTGGTGCCCGCAAGGGAATGGGCTTCGTGCTCTATAAACAAGGTCGGTTCTCCGAAGCTGAGCGGTATCTGCGCGAGGTAGCGGCGAGCGACGCCGGCGATGTGTCGATCGCTCATGCGCTCGCGAGCGTCGAGCGCCTGCAGCGCCCTGACGTGCCGCAGCCTGAGTTGGCGACGCCGTCGCGCCACGACGCGCGACGCTTGTTCGCCGACATCCTCGGAGATGGTGATCAGACAGCGCTTCTCATCGACTCTACGGGTCTCGTGCTCGCCGGCGCGTACGTCGCGGCCGATGGGCGCGAGGTCGCGCACGAGATTGGAGCTGCGTTAAGTGGGGTCCGAGAAGAAGCCGAGCGTGCCATGCGGCATCTGCCTCTCGGCGCGTGGACCTCAATTTCGTTCGAGGCCGAGGCGGCGACCGTTGCGATGGCGCCTGCGCCCAACGGAGCACTGGTCATGGTGGCTGCAGATCCGGCGTTGCCACTCGGATTTGTGCGCCGCGTGCTGGAGAGTTGTGTGGCGCGCGCGCGCGTCTGGCTTACGGAGGGCAAGTGAACAGCACGTTTGTCTCTCTGCTGACGCCTATGTCTCGGCGGCGTGGCGTGGTGGGATGCGTCGTCGCCGATGCGCACGATGGCATCGTCGTCGAAGCTGTGGTGCGCCAGGGAGTGAACGCCAACACCGTTGCGGCTCTCGCGGCATCCTTGTACGGCGGGGCGGTTGAGTCTGCTCGCGCCGCGGAAATGGGCGAGGTCGGCTTCCTCAGGCTGGAGGCTGAGCGAGGTCATGTATTCGCGATCGGGTCGGGTGAACTTGTGCTGGTCGTCATCGCTGATGTGTCGGTGAACGTGGGTCAGCTGCGGGTGGACATGCTGAAAGCGCGGGAGAATCTGACGTGACTGTAACGGTCGCTGAAGCCTGGGTCGAGGAGCCTTTGCGGCGCTTCGTTGACGACGCACGCGTCGTCTTCGCGCTGTTGGTGCATCCGAGCGGACAGGTCATGGGCCAGCACGGATTCACGCGCGCTGTGGATGTCATGTCTGCATGCGCACTGGCGGCTGCCATCAACGCGTCAGCAGGTGCCCTGGGTCGCGAGCTCGAAGCACGTCCTTTCCAGGAGCTGTACCACGCTGGAATTGAGCGGCAAATATTTCTCGCCGAGGCGGCAACAGTTAATGGCTCATGCGTTCTCATCACCGCCTTCGGCCGCGAAACATCGCTAGGCCTGGTGCGATTGTACTTCCAGGAGTTCCGGCAGGCCCTTGCGGCAGCGGCACCGTCAGCAGCGAAGGCGAGTCCCGTACTGGCCGCCGATTTCGAGCGAGAGCTCGACCGCAGCATGGCCGTG
>JACDCM010000029.1 GCA_013817545.1 Gemmatimonadaceae bacterium
GCTGATGCGGCGGCGATCGCTCTCACTACCGATGCCGACACATTTCGTATCGCGCACGCCACTGGTCCTGCCTCGCCGCTGCGCGACAAGACGTTCGCGATAGGCGATCTGCCAATGGGCAAAGAAACGCTTTCGGGGCGGCCCGCCAGATTTGAGAACATCTTCGACAGCAAGGATGGCCCCAACCCCGCTGCGGCGTATCTCATGGCCGACCCGGTGCGCGGCGTCGCAATCATCCCGCTGTTGCGGCGTGGAGAACGGATTGGCGCAATCGCGGTCGGCTCACGTGCGCCGCGGCTCTTCTCCGACGCGGAAGTGGCGCGCCTGGAAACGCTTGCTGATCTTCTCGCGGTCGCGCTTGCGAATGCCGAACTGGTCGAAACGCTAAGGCAGGCCGAGTGGCGCTTCCGCACGCTGTTCCGTGCCGCGCCTGATGCAGTCCTCACGATGTTCGAGAGCGGACGCATCCGGGAAGCAAACGACGCCGTGCGCGATGTGCTCGGTGTGTACTCACTGCAAGCGATAGGACGCACGCTCGACGAATTCGCGGTTCCAGTGGAACGGGCGCGCGTCAAGCGCGAGCTCGCGCGAGCTTTCGCCGGAGAAGCCGTTCGATTCGAGGCACGGTTCCAGCGCGAAGGCACGGTACACACGCTTTCCCTTGCTGCACGTCTCTTGCCCGAGGCCACGCCACCAACGGTATTGTGCGTGGGACGCGACGTAACCACCGAGCGTGACATGCGCGCACGGCTGGTGGAGACCGAGCGGCTTGCGGCTGTCGGCCAGCTGGTTGCGGGTGTCGCGCACGAGGTGAACAATCCGCTGAGTACGATCAGCGCTTTTGCTCAGCTCCTGCTTCGTGATGGAGGACTGTCACCAGATCAGCGAGAATCGATCGACGTGATTCAGGGAGAGACTGTTCGTGCCAGTCAGGTCGTCAAGGATCTCCTCACGTTCGCCCGCCGCAGCGAAAGCCAGCCTCAGCCGCTCGATCTCAATGAGCTCATCGAGCGCACTGTCCGCGTAAGCAGTTACGAGCTGGGTGGCAAACAAATCGTGGTTCAGACCATGCTAGCGCCGCTGTTGCCATGTGTACATGGCGACCCTCGGCAATTGCAGCAGGTCATTTTGAATCTCGTTACAAACGCCGTGCAAGCGATGGCTGCCGACGGTTCCGGTACGCTCAGGATCACCTCGCGCGCCGAGGGCGACAAGGTCGTACTCGAGGTCGCCGACACCGGACCCGGCGTTCCGGAGCGCGCCCGAGCGCATATTTTCGAGCCGTTTTTCACCACCAAGAGTGAAGGCACCGGACTCGGATTGAGCGTGAGCTACGGCATCGTCACGGCGCACGGAGGTAGTATCACGATTGCGCGAACATCACGCGACGGTACCGTCTTTCGTGTAACCCTCCCATGCGATGACGATGCTGTAGGCGAGACGTTGAGTCTGGCGTCTGAATCGGTGGAGCCGGCTCTGGAGGGCGTGCGCATGCTCTTCGTGGACGACGAGCCGGCGCTCCGGAGCGCGATGCTTGCCTTCGGAAAGCTGCGGAGTCTAGCCGTGACGACCGCACATGACGGCAACGCCGCCCTGTCCTTCGTACGTGAGCTGGAGTTCGACGTCGTAGTCTGTGACCTGCGGATGCCTGGCATGGATGGCCCCGCGTTTTTCGACGTGTTGAGCCGGGAGCGCCCATCACTGGCCAGCCGCACGATCTTCGTAACCGGCGATGTTGTCGGCGAAGCCAGCCGTCTCTTCCTGGATAGCTCGAGCCAGCCGGTGCTGTCCAAGCCGTTCGAGTTCGAGAAGTTAGAAGAGGCGATACTCGGACTGATGACTCAGAGCCTGGAAGCGGTGCAAGCTTGGTAGGGGACTGGATTGCAGAGGGATTGCGGAGTGCAGAGGGGATTGCTGATTGCGGATTGCGGATTGCGGACAACTGCAACAGCAGTTCGGATTTGGGATCGCCCACCACTTGAGTCTTAATCACGTGGTACGCAGCTAATCACGCCGTACGTAGCTCCCGCTGTTGCAGTTGTCCGCAATCCGCAATCCGCAATCCAGTCCGTCTTCCCCGAGCACCTCACTGCGGTTGCAGTTGTCCGCAATCCAGTCCGTCTTCCCCAAGCTCCTCGCACACATAACTTTCGCGCATCCCATTTCAGGAGCTTCATGCGCACTGCATTCCTCGTGAGCAGCGCGGCGTTTGCACTCTCTGCCGCAGCTTGCCGCACCGCCTCCCCTTCCGCCGAGTATCTCACTCCTTACGGCCCACCAACCCGACCGTTTTCTCCGGCTGTGCGAGTTGGAAACATGCTCTATCTGTCCGGTCAGATAGGAACAGGCTCCGATGGAAAGCTTGTGGAAGGTGGAATTGGTCCCGAAACTCGGCAAACAATGGAGAACATACGCGACGTGCTCGATCGCACCGGCTCGTCGATGAGCCGCGTAGTCAAGTGCACAGTCATGCTTGCCGACATGCGCGAATGGGACGCTATGAACCTGATTTACGCGCCATACTTTCCGCAGAACAAACCCGCCCGGAGCGCACTTGGCGCAAGCGGTCTCGCGCTGAACGCACGTGTAGAAATCGAATGCTGGGCAGTGGTGGGGCGATAGAAAGTCGGGAAACGGGAATCGGGCTTCGGGAATAGAACTTAATACGCCAAGAACCGCGGAAGTATTTCGTCGCCGATTCCCGTTTCCCCATTCCCGATTCCCCCCGCTATTTCAAGTATTTCAGCACATTCTCCTGAAACCGTGCTTCGGCCGTCTCGCCACCACCGCCGGTCAGAGCAATTAGCGCTTCGAGCCGCTGCATACGGTTCTCCGGATTCGGATGTGTGCTAAAAAACTCCGATTGGCCTCGAGCTCCACCCGCCTCGGCGAGCACCTGCATAAGCCGCATCATTCCGCGTGGGTCATAGTCCGCGTCCTGCATGAATACGATGCCAAGGGAGTCCGACTCCAGCTCGTCCTGGCGGCCGTATTTCATGTTTACCGCCTGTCCCACTACCGCCGCGACCTGCTGCGCGCTCAGATCGCCCGTACCAACGCCAACTGCGCCTATCAATCCTTGCGTGAACTGTGCTTTGGCCATGTGTTCGGCGCTGTGCCGTCCAACCACATGTCCAATTTCGTGACCCAGAACTCCCGCGAGCTGCGCTTCGCTGGAAAGGCGCCGAAGCAGTCCGACTGTAATGAAAATCTGTCCTCCGGGGAGCGCGAACGCATTGACCGTCTCGGGATCTGCAAGCAAGTGGAAGTTATAGCGGTACGGACTTTTCCCGGCGGCGCTTCGGGCAACCACGCGCTCGCCCACGGCCGCCACGTAATCGTCCACCACCGCATGATCAATCGCCCCGCCAAACTGCTGCGCCATCTCGGGGGCCGACTGCAGTCCGAGCGCGATTTCCTGTTCCGGCGTAATGCTGATACGCTGAACCTCGCCGGTAACTTCATTAGTGGATCGCTGAGTGAAGTACGTTACCGCGCTGAAAAGAGCGATTACAATCGCGATAATCAGTCTTGGGCTCTTACGCATAATGCCGCTCCGGTTCAGTCGAATGGCCGCGGAAAGTCCGCGTACGGCAACTGAAAGCAACCAATGTGCCGTGGGAGAGCGGATTGCGGATTGCGGATTCCGGACTGCGGATTGATTTGGATCGCGGACCGCGGGATTGGACTCGCATACTTAGTACGCAGCACGCAGCACGCAGTCGTCCGCAATCCATAATCCGCAATCCTCTCCCCCTTGCACAAAGCCCTTACCCTTTGACTGATTTCACGCGACACTGCCCACTCCTCTCCTCCTCTCGAAACCCGAGGTTGCCGCATGAGCGACAAAGCGGTGCTCTTCGTTATTTCCCTCCTGGTCATCATGTTAGCGAGTGTAATGATGGTCATGTGGCGTTTGCGGAAGCACACTGCGCAAAAGGCGGACGCCGAACGCCGGATGAGTACGGCTCTGGAGGAGCTCAACCGCCTGACCGCCAGGTTGCGAGCGGAAAAGCTCGAGCGCGATGGAGACCAGGCTCGGGGCTCCGTGAACTCCAGGGGCGTGGCTGACCCGGACGTGAAGCAATCAGTTATACGGGAGGAGTCGTGAGCACGCTGTATACATCAACGGTTCATGTCGGCAAGGTGGCAGGCGTTCATCGAAGGGCAACCCTTCCGACCGGTGACACAATGGAGATGGGCGTGCACGGCGCGATAGCGAGGCACTACAAGCTGGACGCCGTGTCCCCGCTTCCACTGCCGGTCGATTACATCGTCGCAGCCACGGCCGGCTGAATGCTTGGGACTCTCAACGGCGCACTGGAGGTGCGCGGGCTCAAGTTGCCGGCAGCGGCCATTGCCGCGACCGCCGAAGGGGTGAACGAAGTGGTCGACGGCATCATCCGTCTTACCGAAATTCGCATCGCATACAGGTTGCGAATTCCAGCAGCGAACCGGGAACTGGTCAATCGTGCTCTTGCGAAACATCAGGAAAAATGTCCGACCGCTGTCTCGCTATCAGCCTCCGTTCGCATTTCGTGGACGGCGGACATCGAGGAGACGGGATCGCCGACCCCATCCATGGGGACACCCGCCACATGATTGCGGCCATCCTTCTGGCGCTAGCGACGTTTCCCGGTGGAAGCGTGCGCGCCGATTCGCTCTGGTCGCCTTCGCTCGGACTGAAGAAGCAGTATATCGTTTACCTGCCGGCGTCATACGGCACGGACACAGCGCGCCGCTATCCCGTTGCCTTCTACCTGCATGGGCTGTGGGGTAACGAGTGGGATTGGGTGAAGTTCGGCAAGCTGGACGTGGCTATGGACTCTCTTACGCGTGATTGTGGTGCGCCGGGTGTGGCCGGTGCAGAATGCGCGCGGGAAATGATCGTTGTGATGCCGGATGGCGACGATGGCTGGTACACGACGTGGAACACGCTGGTGAACGTCGCCGAGTGTCGGCGGAATCCTGCCAGGAAGGATGAGGACGCGGCGTCCTATTGCGTGCCATGGCCGCATTATGACGACTATATTGCGCGAGACCTGGTAGCGCATGTTGATTCCACTTATCGAACTATCCCCGACAGGTCGCATCGCGGAATAGCAGGCTTGAGCATGGGAGGATATGGCGCGGTCGCTCTCGCGCTCCAGTATCCCGATGTCTTCGCGGCCGCGGCGAGTCATTCGGGTGTTCTTTCACCGCTTTACGGCGGACCAAGGCCTTTCTCACTTCCGGTCCGCTATGCCACAGACATGAAAAGCTTGCGTGCGGGCTGGGGGAGGTTCTGGCCCTTGATCTACCCCGCCTTCGGCAGGGACACCGCAGGTTGGGCCGCGCGCGATCCCGCGCGACTCGCGAAGCGGCTATTGGCCGGGCGACGGCGAATGCCGGAGCTGCGCTTCGACAGCGGCTGGGACGACAAACTCGTTATAGATGGCAACCGCGCGTTTCACGCTGAGCTGTCTGCGTTAGGGATACAGCACCGGTTCATGGAACTGCCGGGCGCTCACGATTGGGATTACTGGAAGTTGCACGTTCCTGAGAGTTTGACGTGGCTCGCCAGCATCATCAGCGCGCCGGTCGAACGGCCGTAACAAAAGGAGAAGTACAATGCGATTCATTCTGGCCGCTTTTACGGGAGCACGGTGTGGGAATCAGTTCACCATGTGGTCTATCCTCCTGGCGATCGGTGTTATGTGTAGCGCGTCCACAGCGGCCGCGCAGCGGGTTCGCGGCCGCGTGCTTCACGAGGCGCCGCCGCGCACCGCAATCGGTCTGGTGCACGTTTCCCTGCTCAATCAAAAAGACAGTATCATTCGAGATATTCGAACCGACTCGACGGGTATTTTCTCGCTTAGCGCACCGCAGCCGGGTCGTTTCAGGCTCCAGGCAAGGCGACTCGGCTATCAAGTCGTGCGATCCAGCGAATTTGTGCTCACCGTTGGCGAAGTGCTCACCTTCAACTTCCTGCTTCCGTCCAGGCGGATCGAGCTCGAGCCGGTCACCATTACCGACAAGCGCGAGATGGAGAAGCGCCTGCGCCTTTACGGAATCGATGTTCGATCCTTCAATAACGCCCGCCGAATCACGCGCGAGAAGCTCGATCGGTATGATGATGGCTTTCACACATTCATCGATGTGCTTCGCCTGCAGAATATCCCGGGTCTGATGATCCAGCAGGGGAACAGCGGGGAGCCATGTGTCTACAGCTCGCGCGCCAGTGCGGGTCTAACCAGCGGCGGCTGCATGCGCGTGCTATTGGACGGTGTGCTTGCTCCCGATCTGTCAGACATCGAGCCCGCTTCGATCGAGCTGGTGCTTGTTGTCGACAGGTTCTCCTCATCGGGCCAGTTTGGCGGTGGAAATGCAGATGACGGGGGACCGAACGCTGGTGTGATCCTGCTCTTCTCGCGCGGGAACGCCCCATAGTGGCTGCTTTCTTTCCCCGCCATAGCGTCGATTGGCACCTCGAGGAGCCTCCTTTCGTTCGGCGGCTCACCCTGTCGCTGGCTGCTACAGCGGTGGTCGCGGGTGTACTGATGCGGCTCTACAGGCTTGTCGTTCTCACCTATTCGCCCCGTAGTATTTGGGCATTTCTCATCATGGCTGCCGGAGGATTGGTGCTCGTGCTCGGTCTGGCAACGGCACACCTGGGCAATTTTCCCATAAAGAACTGGCTCTGGCGCGCACCCGTGTTCGGGGCCGTCGAGGCCGCGGCATTTGTGGCAACCGGCGCGGTACTCGTCGCGGTTGGCGTCGACCGCGTTGGCACCGAGATGATGCACTGGCACGACTGGTCTGCCGACCTGCTAACCGTTTTCCTCCGGCATACCATCACCGTCTCGCTTTTCGCGCTTGTCCTCGCGGGTGTTGTGCAGGTCGTCCGGCGTTACCTCATTCGCCATCCCGATTCCGCGATCAGTGAAGCGCTCAGCGATACGTGAGGGATTGCGGATTGCGGACGAACTGCGAACTGCGAACCGCTAAGCTAGAGGCGTCCACTAACAAGCAGGCTTGAACTCGCGGTACCTGGCAGGCAGTTAGCACTTCGCAGTTCGTAGTTGTCCGCAATCCGCAATCCGCAATCCGCAATCCTCTCGCCCATCCCAACCATGCCTCGCATCGTCGTCACCTTTCTCTTGCTCGCTGCTTCTTTCGCCGGTACCGCGATTGCGCAGGACTTTTCCTTTTACCGTCCATTCGGCACCCTGCGCGATCAGGCTGATACGCAGCAGCGCTGGCTCGCGCGGCGGATGGACACGGTGCTGCCACCTCTCATGCGAAAGCATGGCATTGATATGTGGGTCGTGCCGATGCGCGAGTACAACGAGGATCCGATTTTCACGTCGATCGTATCACCCACGACCTTTGCAGCGCGGCGCCGCACAATCTATGTCTTCTTCGATCGCGGGCCGGAGAAAGGCATTGAACGCATCGCACTCGGCGGCACATCGCAAGGGGGCGTATTCACAGCCGTGCGCTCAACCAGGCAGGTGGAAGCGGATGTCGCGGGACGGCAGGCTGAGCTTTGGGGTGATGCTCAGTGGCAGGTGTTGAAAGAAGTTGTCGAGGCGCGCAAACCGAAGGTGATCGGAGTCAATATCTCCCGCAACTTCGCGTTTGCGGACGGACTCACCGCGGGAGAAGACGAGGGTATGCGCCAGGCGCTCGGCCCGGAGTGGGCAAAGCGATTCAAGCGCGCGGAAGGATTGCCGGTCGACCTGATTGCGACGCGGCTGCCCGAAGAAGCCGAGGCTTTCGACAAAATGACGCGGCTGGTCTGGGCAACTATTGATACAGCCTTTTCCAGTCGGGTAATCACGCCCGGTAAGACACGGACCAGCGATGTGGTGTGGTGGTTTCGTCAGCGCGTCAACGATCTGGGGCTCGGCACCTGGTTTCAGCCTTCGGTGAGCGTTCAACGGAAAGGCATGACGTCGGAGCAGCTTGGCGATGATCCCGTAATTCAGCGTGGCGATGTGCTGCACTGTGACTTCGGCCTCGTCGCGCTGCGCCTCAACACTGATACGCAGCACATGGGCTATGTACTGAACGAGGGAGAGTCCGATGTCCCGGCCGGCCTGAAAAAGGCGCTGGCGAACTCCAACAAGCTGCAGGACATCCTCATGGCCCAAACGCGTCCGGGCCGCACCGGCAATGAGATTCTCGCGGCTTCACTCGCCGCGATGCGAGCGGAGGGGATCGACGGCACTGTCTACACCCATCCCATCGGCGTACACGGACATGGCGCCGGACCACTGATCGGCCTGTGGGACTACCAGGAAGGCGTTCCCGGCCGTGGCGATCACACTGTGATACCGAGCATGTGGTTTTCCATTGAGCTTCAGGCAACCACGCCCGTAGCCGAGTGGGGAGGTCAGCGTGTCCGCTCCGCTCAGGAAGAGGACATGGTCATCGGCGCGGACGGCGTGGCGCGGTGGGCGTGGAAACGGCAGACCGAATTTCATTTGGTGAAGTGAAGGGAAAGGATTGCGGACTGCGGATTGCGGACAAAAGCGTAGTTCGCAGTACGCAGTTACTTCGTATTGGGCAGTTGTCCGCAATCCGCAATCCGATATCCTCACCCTATGAAGCCAGACTTTCGTGCGCAGGTTGCCGTGCTCGAGCAGCGGCGTGGAGCTTTGCTGCAGGAGGTTGGCGCGTTGCCCGAAGCCCAGCTCACCTTTCAACCGATGTCCGGGGCATGGTCGATTGCGCAAATTATCGAGCACCTCCTGCTGGTCGAAGGTGGTATTGTCGAGCGCGTTACAACTCGTCCCCCACGAGCCGTTCGCATTCGGGTGCGCGACCGCCTCGGATACGCCGCCGTGTGGGTAGCGCTCAGTTACGGCCTGCGGGTGAAGGCACCCATACAGAGTGTCATGCCGCAAAAGGGAATCACACTCTCGGACGCCGCCGAGCAATGGCGCTCGATACTGCAAACACTTTTGGCACACCTAGAAGTCATGCGAGATGAGGACCTCAGTTTGAGCGTCTTCAAGCATCCCATAGGCGGTCCGATGACAATTGCCGAAGCCCTGCTTTTCATCACGCGTCACTTCGACCACCACCTTCGCCAAATCGCACGCGTCCGGAACAGTCCAGGCTTCCCGGCCATGGCGGCTGAAAACGTGCGGGAGTGAAGGAAAGAGGATTGCGGATTGCGGATTGCGGACAACTACGCTGTACGCGATTCGGCACGCAGTTCGCAGTTCGCAGTTCGCAGTTCGCAGTTGTCCGCAATCCGCAATCCGCAGTCCTCTCTACCCCCGGAGCTCCACTCGTGCACAAGAATCGCAAGGAGTTGATCGTCGTTGGCGATCGTGTCCTCGTCCATGTCGAGGAAGGCGAAGAGCGTACCAAGGTCGGTCTGTATCTGCCTCCAACTGCGGTTGACAATCAGGCGATCCAGGGTGGCCGGATAATCGCCACCGGTCCCGGACTTCCCATGCCTGATCTCGCCGAGCCAGGCGATGAGCCGTGGCGCGTTGTCTCGCGTGAAACGCGCTTTCTGCCAATGCAGGCGCGCGTTGGTGACTACGCTTTATTCTTCAGGAAGGCCGCCGTTGAAATCAGCTTTGAGAGTGAGCACTATCTGGTTGTGCCCCAGACGGCGATCCTGGCCCTCGTTCGTGAGGAGATCTGACTCGAGGGATGGCGCCGCCAGCGAAGGCGCGCACTCCCCAGTTCGCAGTTCGTCCGCAATCCGCAATCTGGCGTTCTCAAACCCGCGCACTCTCGTCGCCATTCCCAATGAGACGCACGAGTACCTCATGCCGGCGTCCATCATCCTTTAGCGGGATCGCCACGCCATCCAGCTCGGATCCGTCAAGAGTCACAACTCCGACACCGCGGCCCACATGGTTGGCGTTTGTCACCGTGATGACATACTCGCTCCGCCCATGGCGATACTTTACAGTGAACTCCGGCCAATCGCGCGGTATGCAGGGGTTGAGAAAGAGATTCGTACCAACCTTCCTGAAGCCGAGTATTGCCTCGAGGCCGACACGGTACATCCAGCTCGCAGAGCCCGTATACCACGTCCATCCGCCGCGCCCAATCTGACGTCCCACCGAATAGACGTCGGCCGCTATGACGTACGGCTCCGTCTTGTAGATCTCCACTCCCTGCGCCGAACGCGAATGCGTCAGCGGATTCAGCATCTGGTATAGCTCGAAAGCGCGGTCGCCATCTCCCAGCATCGCCGTAGCAAGAGCCGCCCAGAGCGCTGCGTGCGTGTACTGAGCGCCATTCTCCCGCACACCTGGTACGTATCCCTTTATGTAGCCCGGATCGTGCGGAGTATCGTTGAACGCTGGCGTGAGTAGCGCGATCAGCCTCGCGTCTTCCCGCACGAGATGCTCGTTCATGGAGCGCATGGCCTGCCCCTGGCGCTCCAAGCTGCCCGCTCCCGAGATCACGCTCCAGCTTTGGGCGAGTGAATCGATCTTGCACTCATCATTTTCCGCCGAGCCCATCGGCGTGCCGTCGTCATAGTACGCGCGCCTGTACCACTTGCCGTCCCAGGCATGCTCTTCCGCGGCCGTAGTGTACGCCAGCGCCTGACGCCTGAACTCCTCTGCTCCCGCAACGTCTCCGCGTCCTTCCGCATGTTCCGCGAATGCCCCAAGAGCCGTGATGAGGAACCAGGCGAGCCAGACACTTTCGCCCTGCCCTCCAACACCTACCCGGTTCATTCCGTCGTTCCAGTCGCCGCCGCCTATGAGTGGAAGACCGTGCGCACCCCTCGTACACGCCTTTCGAAGGGCTCTTACGCAGTGATCGTAAACGCTGGCACGCTCCACCGATACGCGAGGCAGGTCGTACACTTCGTGCTCGTGCGGCTCGAGCGTGCGCATCTCCAGGAATGGTACAGACTCGTCGAGCACTCCCGTGTCTCCAGTCACGCGGACATAGTGGTCTACTACGTAGGGTAGCCACACCAGGTCGTCCGAGAATCTCGTGCGCACTCCACGCCCGCTCTGCGGATGCCACCAGTGCTGCACATCGCCCTCGACGAACTGCCGAGCCGCCGAGCGCAGGATGTGCTCGCGCGCGATGGCGGGCTCGGCGTAAACGAACGCCATGGTGTCCTGGAGCTGATCCCTGAAGCCATACGCCCCGCTCGACTGGTACAGCGCTGACCGTGCCCACATCCGGCATGCCAGTGCCTGATACAACGTCCACCGGTTGAGCATTGCATCGAACGTTGGATCAGGCGTTTGAACGGTGATGACTGACAGCCTGGCCATCCAGGCCTCCTTCGCGTGCTCCAGCGCTCCACGAGTGCTGATCGCGTTCCCATATCTGGCTATCAGCGTGTGGGCCTCCGCATCACCGGCCGCCGCGCCGAGGAGAACGACGATGTCGCGCGTTTCGCCTGGCGCGAGTTGCAGCACGCATTGCAGCGCAGCGCACGGATCGATTCCGGCTCCTGTCGCTCCCGCCATTCCGCTGCCCCGAAACGCGGCAGGGTCTTCCGGGGACCCATTCCTTCCCAAAAACTCCCGTCTATCCGCAGTGTAGCTCGTCACGGGTTCGCTCAGAGTGCAAAAGGCGACCAGGTGAGCGAACTGCGAGTCGAAGAAGTTCTGTGCGAACATGGTGTTTCGTTCGCTGTCGAATACTGTGCGCACCTGATGCTGGGTGTGTTCACGCAACGCGCCAAGCGCCCACTCCGCGTATGCGGTGACACTCAACCGTCGCGTTGTCGACCCCGAGTTGGTCACTCGCAAAACGGAGATCTTGACGGAATCTTCCCGAGGTACTCCCATGGTGAGATTCGTCGCTATGCCGCTGTGCTCATGCTGAAATGAGGACCATCCCGCACCGTGCTGGATCGTGTACGGCGAGGCGTGCCGTATCGGAGCCGGAGTCGCGCTCCAAAACTCTCTGGTCTCCTCGTCGCGTAAATACAGTACCTCGCTTGCGGGATCACTGACGGGATCGTTGTGCCACGGAGTGAGCCGATAGAAGTAACTGTTCTCAGCCCAGCTGAAGCCGGCTCCGCGCTCCGTCACCACGAAGCCGGCACGTTCGTTGGCGACAACGTTTGCCCACGGCGCTGGGGTGACGTTGTCCTTAACGAGTCGGATCTCATAGTCACCGTTCTCGGTAAGATCACCGAGCCCGTTGGGAGGCTGCACCGCACGGTCTTCCGCGTTACGCGCAGCGATTTTCCTGGCGGTGCCCGATTCCCGATTCCCGATTCCCGATTCCCGTCTCCCGCCGCCGGTCCCGCCGCTCCTGCTCTCCCAAAGCACTTCGCCGCGCGTCTCGCGAGTTCTGACCCCTGAAAGCAGCGCCCGCCGCTGCCCGTTGCCCTCCAGAAGCCGCGCCGATTCCTTCCTGGCTGCAGCAGACTCACGGCTCGCGCCTCCGATGTCGCCGCCAAGAATCCGTCCAAGCGGCCGGCCATCGCATTCCAACAGTACGCGGGAGGTCGCCCGAAGCATGAGCAGTTCCTCCTTGCTGAGAAAGTCGCCCCGTCGCACAAAAACGCCGCCAGGCCTGTCGATGACGCCAGCCTCGCTGGACGCGAGCAGCATCGCCGTGATCTGCTCGCTCAGCGCTTCCAGATACGTCGGCGGGTGCTCGTTGATCAGGAGAAGATCGACCATCATTCCGCGCCGCCGCAGGTACTGGTGCGCGGCGAGCAGCTGGCGAACGGTAGGCAGACCTTCCGCTGATTCGATCGTCGCCAGAAGGATCGGCCAGTCACCCGAGATACCCTGGGACCAGAGCAGCGTCTGCGCGCCTTGATTCTCCTTCAACTCCTGCTCGCCGGCGCGCAACGCGGGATCAGGATAAAACAGGTGGCCGGCCAGATCCTGAAAGACAGCGGCGTCTGCAGGGGTGACGCCAAGCTCCCGCAGCTCCACCTGCGCAGCCGTCCATGCCAGGTCAAATGCCCTTTGCGCGGTGTGCGAATCGTTGTACCGGTCCGCGAGCTCGAAAGCTCGCTCACGGCTGTTCGCCACAAGCGTTGTGAAGGAAACTGTTGCGGTCTGACCTGCAGCGATGCGCACACGTGTTCGCAGCGCGAAAATCGGGTCCAGCACCGCGCCCGTTGTTCCCGAAAGAATGCCTTCTCGTTCGACCGCGGCCGGATCGCGCGTTGATCGCCCGCGCCCAATGAAACGGTCGCGGTCAGTCTCGCACGATACAGATCCCAGCGCCTCCTTCCCCGTGGCAACGACATGCACGCACCAGAGGCGTTGCTCATGAGCCGAACGTGGCCGTCTTGTCGCGGTAATCGCGCTCGCCCAGGCGTGCCATTCCGTTTCCACAAAAAGATTGGCGAAGGCGGGATGCGCGCGGTCAGCGTCCGGTGAGGCGAGCACGATCTCTCCGTAGCTGGTCAGCTCGATCTCGCGTGCGTCGTCACTATTGTTGGTGAGAATGATGCGCCGCACCTCGGCCAGATCCTCCGGAACAATGGCGATCTCCGTGCGGGTTTCGATGTCTCCATCGCGCCGGTGGAAGGTGACGCGGTCGGTCGCCAGCAGCGCGCGATACCAGTCCGCTGCGGCGCAAACGGGTTGGTGCGCGGCGGACCATACGCGCGACCGGGACACGTCCCTCACGTAGCAGAACTGGCCGGTGTTGTCGCGCGTCCCATCGGCGCGCCACCGCGTCACGGCAAGTCCTTCGTATCGGCTGTAGCCACCGCCGCAGTGGCTTACCATTATCGTGTAGGGCAGATGGCCCAGCAGCGCGACACGCGGCTCCGGCGTGTCCGGAATCTCGAATTCGCGCACCGCAGGCCGTTCCAGCTCCGGATCGGGGAGCGCCTCTTCAGGATGTGCGCCTTGCGCCCTTTGCAGCACGAGGCGGCGGGGGATGCGCTCATGCAGCAGCAGCTCCACCGAACGCACGAGAGGATCGGCGTGGAAGCGTCGCTTCCACTGCTGCCCCAGCAGTGCGTTCGTTAGCGCGACGAAGCTCATGCCAATGTGATGAGCCATGTAGGTGCAGACCAAGGCGTGCCCGTGACCGGCGTCGGGGCGGGTGTAGTCAATGGCATCGCGAAAGCCATATGCACCCAACGCTCCCAGCCGCTCCAGTGAGTGCAGGTTCGCCAGGGCGGCCGTGGCGTCCACCATTACGGCGAGCGCCGACGCGTATGGAGCGATGACCAGATCGCGGCTCAAGCCCCGCTTGAGGGCGAGATCGGGCACGCCGAAGGCACGATACTGGTACGTATGAAACCGGTCACGAATGTTGTAGGCGCTCTCGCTGATGCCCCAGGGCACATCGCGCTCCCAGCCGTACGCGGCGTGCCGGCGCACGGCACCCTCGTAGGTCTGGTCCAGCAGCGTGGAAGGGTAGGACTGCATGACGAGCAGCGGCATGAGATACTCGAACATGCTGCCACTCCATGACACCAGCGCCGTCTCCCCGGCAGCGTGTGTGAGGGTACGGCCGAGGCGGAACCAGTGGTCTACCGGCACATCGTTCTTGGCGATCGCTATGAAGCTCGCCAGTCGTGCTTCCGAAGCGAGCAGGTCGTAGTACGAGCCGTCGAGCGTATGCGAGGCCTGATGATAGCCAATCGAGAAGAGCTCGCGCTTGTCGTCGAACAGAAAGCGAAAATCCATCTCGGTCGCGTATTCGTACGCGCGGTTCGCTAGAGCATCGAGTCGCGCCACCTGCTCCGACGCGGCCGTGACCTGGTTTGCGCGTTCCCGAAGGGTCGACCCGGGTTCGGCGCTGCACAATCGCGCGTCGTGGGTGACGACAAGATTCATCGCCCACGTAATCCACTCGCGAGACGCATCCGCCCGCTCGCCACGAAAAGCCACGTGGTCCATTTCCAATAGCGCGGCCTTCAGGTTGGCAGTCACGCCATCGATTGATATTCGCAGGCTTTCCGCGCGGCCCGCGGACGCGATCTCGGCCCTTGTCGCGCGAAGTTTTTCTGTAATGCTTTCGGCGGTACGTCGCTGTTCCGTTTCCGCGCCGCTCTTCGCCAAGAATTCACGAAGGCTTCCTTCCGATGCCGCGAGAGCAGCTTCCACTGCGTGCCAGATGCGCGCATTGGGGATGCGGTCATCCGGAATAGCGAGACACGCCTGGCGAAGAGCGAGCAGGTGGCCAGCGAGATTGCCACTATCCACAGTCGAGACGTACTTCGGCTCGAGCACCCGCAAATCGTGCAGGTCATACCAGTTGTAAAAATGGCCGCGAAAGCGGCGCATGCGTTCGAGAGACCGGAATGCGAGCTCGAGACGTTCCGTGACTCCTTCGACCGTGATGAACCCCAGATCGTACGCGCTCACGGTAGCCAGGAGCTGCAGACCGATATTGGTGGGCGACGTGCGCATGGCGACGACCGGCGCCGGCTCTTCCTGAAAGTTGTCAGGGACGAGCCAGTTCGTCTCCGCTGTAACGAAGCGATCGAAGTATCGCCAATGCAGCAGCGCGTAGCGCATGGCTTCCGCGCGGCGTGGGGGGGCAAGCCGGCGCTCCCGGCGCATCGAGGGATCGCTCAACGCGTGGGCGATGGCAGGGGAGACCAGCCACAATCCGATGATTGGAAGGAATCCGACGAGTTGCCAGGAAGGCAATCTCTCGCCGGCGGGAGCGGTGTTTGCCAGCGCGACTGCTGCACCCGCCAGCAGAGCGACTCCCACGGCTGGCCACATCACGCGCCATGCCTCGCGCGCTCCCGAAGAAGCTGCCCGTTCCACCTGCGATGCCGTCTGCCACTGCAGGAGAAATCGCCTGGAAACGAAAAGACGCCAGAGCGTGCGTGCAATTGCATCTACTGAAACCCATGCCTGATGCGGGAGGAATGCCACAGTCAGCGCCACTTGATGGGCGCTGGTGGCCGCGTCCCGCCAAACGGCTGAATAGTAGGCGCGCCAGGACTTGTCTCGCGGAGGACGCAGCATCGCGAGGATCAGTGAGATGATCCATGGCGCCGCCAGGCCAGCCAGCGCAATTCCGGTCCAGCGCAAGGGAGAGCGCGGAAGCACGGTCCAGCCTGCCACCAGCAGGACCAGTTGCGCGATCTCGACTGTGCTGCGCCGAAGATTGTCGAAGATTTTCCAGCGGGATAGCAGTGACAGGCGATTACGCTCGGGCCCGTCCGGTCCCGGTACTGTAGCAGTCAGCCACTTGAGAAGCTGCCAGTCACCTCTGATCCAGCGGTGTTTTCTGCGCGTGTAAGTGAGGTAGCGCGTGGGATAGTCATCGTACAATTCGACATCCGTGAGCAGACCAGCGCGCGCGTAGCTCCCTTCGATCAGATCGTGCGAGAGAAGCGTGTTTTCGGGAAAGCGTCCATGCGTAGCCTGCTCGAAAATTTCAACGTCATAGATGCCCTTGCCCGTGAAGCTTCCTTCAGCGAAGAGATCCTGGTACACGTCGCTTACCGCTGTGGTGTACGGGTCCACGCCGGGATGGCCCGAGTGAATCGATGCGAAGCGCGAGCGGTGCGCGCTGGGGAGCGAGACGCCGACACGTGGTTGAAGTATTCCGTAGCCGCTCATGACACGGCCAACAACCGGATCATAGCCCGCGCGATTAAGCGGGTGCGCGGCGGCGCCCACCAGAAGTGGCGCGGCGTCGGGAGGAAGAACGGTATCGGAATCGAGGGTAATGACGAAGCGCACGCCGCGCACTGTTGCGACGTCGCCGACAACGGTCGAGAAGGCGCCGTCGTCGCCGGCGCGAACGAAGTGGTTGAATTGGGCGAGCTTGCCGCGCTTGCGCTCCCATCCCATCCAGACGCCCTGCCCGGCATTCCACCGGCGCGACCGATGGAAGAGGAAAAAGGCGTCCTGCGCTCCGCCAGCGTAGCGGTCATTCAGTGCCCGAACTCCCTCCACGGCTGCTGAGACGATCGCCGCATCTCCGTCCCGTACCTCGGTGGGCGAATCCGTAAAATCGCTCAACACGGCGAAGTGAAGGTGTGCCTCGCGGTTCGCCAGGAACTGCACCTCCAGATGCTCGAGCGCCTCGCGCACCGCGTCGACACTGCCGAACAGAGTCGGAACCACCACCGCTGTGCGGAATTCGGCCGGCACACCATGTTCGCGCATCTCCAGCTTTGGAAGGATGCGCGGCGGCAGGAGTGCCACCACCAGCTGGTTCACGATACTTATGGCGATCTCGTTGGCTGGAATCAGCCCAAGGAGCATCACCGCAATCAGCGCCTCGCCGACATCGGGGCCCGCAAGCCAGAGCAGGGCTACCACCGCCAACAGGGTTCCCAACGAAATTCCCCCAACGAACACAAAGTCTGCATGCCGCAACACCCAGCGGTGTACCGCCTCCTTCCATTTCGGCCGGTATCCGGTCACCAGCTCCAGCGCGGCACGCCCGTCGCCGACGAGGTAATAACCGACGTGCGCTCGCCGAGGGTCATGCGATTGTTCCCGCTTGGCGGCGGTTGCCAGCGCGATGGCTTCCTGAGCAACAGCTTCTTCCGCAATCTTTGTCCGCTTGGCAATCCACTCGGCGACGTGCCGGTAGTGATCGCGGGTGCCGAAGGTCATTCGCGAGTAAAAACCAGACGGATCGTTCCGAAGCACTGCCTCCAACGCACTCTGTCTCTCGACGAATGAGCGCCAGTCCATTCGTGAGATGGCGCGCAGACTGGTAATGCTGTTCGCCATGATGAGTTGCGTAAGCGCGAGACGTTCGCCCGAGCGCGCTGCCGCCTCTCCGGCACTCAGCCCATCCTCGGCCATCCATTGCTCAAGCCAAACGAGTGGCGTGAATTCCGCCTGGGTGGCACGGAGTTGCTGGAGAAAACGCGTTACGAATATCGGTGTGAGCGGAGGATGCCTGTTGACGAACTCATCCAGCACCGCTCCCAGGGCACTGGCCTCCGCACCGCTCGCAGCCTGTATGCGCGCGGCCCATCTGTCAGCCTCCTCGACTTGATCGAGCCGCTGCACCGTACGGAGAGCCATCCTGCGCACACTTTCTATCAGACCGAGCCGCAGCATCGCTGGTACGGCCCACAGCTCGCCGATCGTGAGAGGCAGTACGCGTTGAAACTCCTTTACAAACAGCTCTACGTTGTCGAGATCGATGCGCCCTTCGCTGTGCGCGATAAGCTCGATAGCGACCTCGTACACGCGTGGGTGGCCGGAGAGCGATCCATCGAGTAGCTCGGGAAGCTCGCGGTAATATCCGCGCGGCATACTCTCGTGCACCTCGAGGATGTGCTCCTCGAGAACATAGAAGTTGTCCAGCAGCCACTCGCCCGCGGGACTTATGTCCGACAACTGCTCGCCGGCTTCAGACAACCGTTGCCGGGCGGCGGAGAGAAGGCGGCGCGTCTGTTTCAAACGAGCGAGTAGCGGTGCTGCCTCGCTGCCTCGTACGCGGGGACCCACGCGCTGAGCGCGTGCTACACGGCGAGCGTGCTCGGCAAGGCGTTCAGCGCCAAGAAGCTCTCCGCGGATAGGGCCGCCAAGAACTTCTCCCCGGGAATCCCGTGCTGATGCGAAAAACCGCGAAAGGACGCGGAGTGGCGCAACGAGTACGCCTTCTCTCGTCAAATGCAGGTGCAAGCCTTACGGTCGAAGGAGCGCAATCGTGTACGGTTGAGAGTGATACTGCGTGCTGCGTGCTGCTTACTGCAAGGCGTTTCCTTAAATTGTGCTTCCCCAAGTGCCCTACCTGCGCTCTCCTGGCCCACTTTAATTTCGGTTACAGTTCACCAGCCACTAACTTAGTGAAGTAAGTTCGGGATACTGCAAATGCTTCACGCAATTCTCGGTTGACGTATTACGCAGTGGGCAGTACGCAGTAGGTTGTGCGCAGTTCATTATCCGTCGCTCAAACATGGAGTGTTGTGCAATGCCCTACCCAGAACAACTTGTTTCTCCAATGCGGCAGGAGCTCACTCGCCTTGGAGTCGAGGAAATGCGAACCGCGAGCGACGTAGATGCAAAGCTTGAAAACGCTACCGGGACGACTCTCGTCGTCGTGAACTCCGTCTGCGGATGTGCCGCGCGTAACGCGCGTCCCGCGATCGCACAGGCGCTACAGCACCCCAAAACGCCGGCAGCATTGACTACGGTTTTCGCCGGCCAGGATGTAGACGCCGTGAGCAAGGCGCGAAGCTATTTCACAGGGTACCGACCCTCATCGCCCCAGATAGCGCTGCTCAAGGATGGCGATGTCGTTTTCATGCTGGAGCGCCATCAGATCGAAGGGCGCACGGCTGAAGCGATCGCGCAGGATCTGACGAAGGCTTTTGACAAGTACTGCTAAACTTGGGAGTGGGGTATAGGGGATGGGGAGTGACAGTTCGATATTGATTGACTCCCCATCCCCCATCCCCCATCCCCCACTCCCCGCCCGGATGGTCCTTGATTTGCATTTCTCACCTGCACTAACAGTCGATTAAGG
>JACDCM010000256.1 GCA_013817545.1 Gemmatimonadaceae bacterium
ACCCTGAACCGAGAATGGAAAAAGCGTCTCGCCATGTGGTGCGGTCGTTACGCTGGCGCCCTCCGTTTTGCTTCCCGCGAGAAGTAGCGGCCCCACCAGCTGACCGTCGATCACGTGTTCGACTCCGACAGGCAGATTGGAGTGCAGGCGAAAGCTGATGCGCCCTGGCCAACGCGAGCGCACGCGATACTCCCCCATCACGCGATCGCCGATGCCTACCGACGGCGGGAGTTCAAGCTGAACCTCCATGTCGCGTTTGGCGGGCATCGTAAGCGCATCATACAGCACAGTCAGAATGAGAATCACTGTCACGCTGATCGCCACCGCCGCACCAGTCGAGGTCGATGACATCAGCCAGGCCGGAGCCACAAGCGCGGTGCACGCAGCAAGCTTGCGAGTCGGGAGAAAGAGACTCACCGGGGTGCAGGCACCCGCGTCAGTAGAGCAGTGATAACGTCGTCCGCCGAACGTCCTTCCACCTCCAGCTCCGGCGCCAGCACTATGCGGTGGCGCAGTGATGCGAGCGCGTACTCCTTCGCGTCATCGGGGGTGACGAAATCGCGGCCGGCGAGAAGCGCAGCTGCACGCGACACCCTGAACAGCGCCACCGTCGCGCGCGGGGAGCCGCCGAGCGTGAGAGCTGGATCTTCGCGGGTAGCACGCACGATGGCAGCGATGTACTCGCGCACCTCGGGCGCCACCTTGACACGATCAACCGCGGCGCGCAGCGCTCTGCACTCGGCTTCGTCGAGCACCGGCGGCGGCACGACGTCGGCCGATCGTTCGGCATCGAAGCCGTCGGCGTATGCTGCGAGGATTCTGAGCTCGGCTTCCTGCTCGGGGTACCCAATGCGAATTTTCACGAGGAAGCGGTCGAGCTGTGCCTCTGGCAGAGGATAGGTTCCCTCAAACTCAATCGGATTCTGCGTCGCGAACACCGTAAAGAGCTCGCCGAGTGGTCGGACGACCCCGTCGATGGTGACCTGGCGCTCCGCCATTCCCTCGAGCAGAGCCGCCTGCGTCTTCGCCGGCGCGCGGTTGATCTCGTCGCCGAGCAGAATGTCGGTGAAGATCGGTCCCGGGTGGAACTCGAAATTCCCGGCGTCGGGCCGCAGCATGCTCACCCCTGTGATGTCACTCGGCATGAGATCAGGTGTGAACTGGATTCGGCTGAAGCGCGCATTCAGCGCGCCGGCCAGTGCGCGAACAAGCATTGTCTTGGCTGTGCCGGGCACTCCCTCCAACAGTACGTGTCCTCGGGCGAGAAATGCCACCAGCGCTTCATCGATCGCGGAGTCCTGGCCCAACACGCGCTGTGCCACGACTTCATGCACCCTGCGGAGCGAATCGGCTACGTGCTCGGCGGTCATCAATTGAGGTTCGATCGTCGTCATCCGTTAAGAGTCCGTTCAATATTGTCGATGGCCCGGCCGACTGAAACGAAGTCCGAAGGCTGCAGTGCCCGCTGCATGGCTGTCTCCAGAGTATCGATATACTGACTCGTTTCAGGGTGACGCAGTTTGATGGCAGCAAGGTAGCTGCCGTCGGTGAATGACGCGCCGCCAAACGGATGCCGGCGCCTGAGTCCGCGCACCATTTGTTGGGCGGCGAGCCGTGTAGCGCCCACCTGTTCGTAAGCGCGAGCCAATGCGCCAACGTGCTCGAGTGGCGAGCGGCGCTCAATGCGCTGGGGCGCAACAGGTGGTATGGGACGTGGGCCAAGCGCCCAGAGGAGAAGGAGGGCCGCGGCAATAAGCTGCAGCGCGGTTCGCCCCGGCGCCGATTCCAGTAGTGCCTCAGCGACCAGCCCGGAGACGTTGACGTGAGTGCCGAAGCCATGATGGTACTCGGCAAAAACCATCGCCGCGCCCGTGGTTGGTGTGACCCAACCGAGCATCCTCATTATTTCAACGCCCATCAGCTCCCCGCGGAGCGAACGGTTGCGAATAAGTCCCCCATCCGCGAGCGCCACTACCCGCCCGCGGCCGAGCGAAAAGCCCGTCGCGATCGGGACTCTTGTAAAATACAGCCCTGTCAGAAAGGAGGTCGTGTCGGCAGGAATCGGCTTCTGAAGGCCGAGCGTGTAGTTCGCCCAGGTGGAGAATCTTTCGCTGCGGGACGCCACGCTATCTCTGGCAAGCTGACGCGAACGCACAACCAACATTCGCGGCGTATCGGATCGCCGAATCCGGAGAGAATCAGCCAGAGGGGTCCGGTTCTGAGGAACGAGAAAAAGTCCGGCGCCCCGCCGAACAGCGTCGAGCAGGGCGCTGACTTCTCCTGTAGTGAGTGGACTGGGGGGAGCGAGCACAACGTAAACGGCATTGCTGTCGAGTGGGACCGCCAGCGGGGTCTCGCGTCGTTCGACGCGCCAGCCAAGTCGGTCCGCGATCTCGAAAACGCCGCGCGCACCGGAGCCATCATACGAGCGCGTAGTCAGCGACTCAAAGTCTTCTCCGAAATCTTCCTGCGGAAGTGCGAGAATAGCGAGCAGAGTAAGCGCGATCAGCGCGGTGAAAACGACCCGCGGAGTGAGCCAACGCTCGACCGAATCGGCGACACTCATCAGGCGTCGGCACCGATAATAGGGAGGGCCAGGGCGCGGAGTTTATCGTAGCGGTCGCGATCGCACTCACCCAACCCGTAAATGACGACATCGTACGACCGCGCGAAATCGCGGAATCGCCCGAACAGGGAAGAGGAGCGTGACTTCAGCTCCCGCACGTAATCACCGGCCGTCTTGGAGGGGTGCAGACGGAGCTGTCCCTGCCGCGCGCCATGCTCGAGAAGGGCTTCATACAATGCGTGAGCGGCGCCGGTAAAGTCTCCCCTGGATGCCAGCAGCTGCGACGTGCTCCAGGGATCGCGCGCGCCGCCGCGGCCACCCGCAGCCCTGGCGAAGCCGCCTGCCTCCCGGGTCCCGAAGCCGCGCCTCCGATACACGGCGTAGGCGATCCGGCCAACGATCGCGCCAACCGCGATCGTCAGAATGGCGATCATCACCCACCTCAAAAGCGACGATTGCGCCGCTGCGTCTCCGATGGGCTCAAACAGTCGCCGCAGTGCGTCCCAGCCAGTATCCCACCATTCACCCAGCTTTCGGAACAACCACCACTCCCCCTTCCTCCCGTAGCTGGATGAGCTAAAGACAGCGGCTACCGTGTCAGCAATGGCTGCATCCGACTGATCAGACAGAGCACGCTGCACGACGGTCAAGCCGTCTTTGCTTGCGCCGTCAAGTCCTGCTCCATA
The DNA here is from genome assembly GCA_013817545.1 of Gemmatimonadaceae bacterium. Taxonomy (GTDB): domain Bacteria; phylum Gemmatimonadota; class Gemmatimonadetes; order Gemmatimonadales; family Gemmatimonadaceae; genus JACMME01. The sequence goes on from JACDCM010000256.1 coordinate 3,253, forward strand.
AGCTCGAGGTCGTAGCCCTCCTTGCGGACCCGCACGTCATAGTAGAGCAGGGTTGTCACGACGCTGAAAAAAGGGTAGCTCAGCGCGTTGAAAAGGGACGCGAAGCCGTTCGCGGCGAGTGACGCCATGCCGAACGGAATCATTACAGCGACCGATACAACAGCGTTAGCGATAAAGATGAGCAGCACGGTGATCACGTATACCTTGCAGATCTTGCCGATCTCACCTTTGGAAAGCACCCGCGCGCGCGCAAGCGCGGCACGCGCGGAAAGATCTTCAAGAACCACCACCCCCGGTATCGCGAAGTATCTGGATAGCGCATACAGTGACCACGCGACCAATACAAGCATCAGAAAGAGGGCGACCACGACTCCGAATGCCGCGGCATTGTCAGTCCTGATCGCCAATCCTATGAGAAACATCACGATCATCATCATGATCATGAGAACGATAAACCCGCCCAGAAGGAAGCCATACTTGCCCAGCGCCGCGAGGAGAATTCGACCGAATCGCGGCACCACTGCGCGGAGAGCGGCGGCAGGAGTCATCAGACGGGCTCGGTAGTGCTCCGACGTGATCAGAATCATTGCCGCGTCCGCAACAGCGTACCACAGCAGTGCGGGGAGCAGTAGAATCACCAGGATGGTCAGCATCCGCGGGTCGGTTGTGTTGCCACTCGCGAGAAACCCGAACGTTATGATAAGAAAAGGAAGAAACCCGATCGCACCCAGCATGACCAGCGGAACGAAGATACGCCGGTACATTTGAAAGGCTGCGTCGAGAATCTCCGTGGATGAAAGAGGGCGAATGGCGGCGAGAGTCATCGGGGAGGTCCGTAAGGGAGTATCATGTTGTACAGAAACCGCGCGGCTATCAGCATGGGATTCGCCAAGTCACTGGCGAGAGCTTCCAGGGGAACTGCGCAGGACCACGGGGTATAGGTAAAGGCTGGGCGCTCCGTTATTTTCCGTAGTCTGCTTTCGGCCCTTGGCGCCTGATCCAGCCGACGCACGTCACCTTCCAAAATACATCCAGGAGTTCGTCATGACCGCCAAGACCGCGGCCCTCGTCCTTTTTATTGCCTCTTCCGCCACGGCGACCCAGGCACAGAACTTCGCCTACTCTCCGGCGACAGTGAAGTACCGCATCACTTCCGTAGGTCAGGTGAGCCAGGAAATGATGGGTCAAAAGCGCCAGGATAGCCTCAACTCAAATATGCTCGTGTCCCTCGACATTTCGGCGAAGGGCAAGGACACGCTGAACCTCATGTACATCATCGATTCAGCGAGCAGTACCAATGCCGCACTCGCTGCGCAGATCTCGAAGGTAGTAGGCGACACGATCAGAAGTTCTATCTCCCCCATCGGCCAGGTGTTCTCCTTCCTGCCGCCTGCGGATAGTGCTGATGGCAACGCCCAGCAGTATCAGGAGTTCAAGACCTTTCTTATCCGCTTTCCTTCACAGTCGCCGAAAGCAGGCCAGAGTTGGGCAGACACCACCACCACTCCGTTCGACAATCAGGGGATCCAGGGCTCCGCGACGGTAGTTACCGCGTCAAAGATCCTGGGGGACACGTCGTATGGTGGCGAGAAAGCATGGCGGGTAGAACGTAAGTCGACGGTTGTGCTGAATGGCTCGGGCACAGCTCAGGGTCAGGCAATGGTGCTGGAAGGTACCGGCAATGCTGACGAGATGCGCTACATCAGCTCGAAAGGCCTGGTACTTGGCGCGACCGGCACGGAAAGCTCGGACATCAACGTCTCGATCCCGGCCATGGGCGCCACGATACCGATAACCCGGAATTCTACTTCGAAGATCGAGCTGATTCGCGGAGCGAAGAAGTAAGCTGGATTGCGGATTGCGGACTAACAACGAAAAAAGCCAGTCGGTGAAGGACCGATGAGCCTTCTGGTACGCAGCACGCAGTAAGTCTGCAATCCGCAGTCCGCAATCGGTCGTCCGCAATTCGCATCGTCGTCAGGGCGTTAACGCCGCCTTGGCCGCATGTACGCGTTCCACCGCCTCCGCTGAAGTTGCGCCGGTCGCTGAGAGATGGCCCATCTTGCGACCTGGCCTCGCGTCCCGCTTCCCGTATAGATGAAGACGGACCGCCGAATCGCGGAGCGCTCGCGCAAAATTCGGAGCACCGTCTTCCTTCCACAGATCGCCCAGCAAATTTGCGATCGCCGCCGGTCTCACCACATCCACGGCGCCCAGCGGCATATCACAAACTGCGCGCACGGCCTGTTCGAACTGGCTTGTAACGCATGCACGTTCAGTTGCGTGAAAGCTGTTGTGCGGTCTCGGCGCGAGCTCATTCACCAGGAGAGTGCCGTCCCGCGTCAGGAAAAGTTCCACCGCCAGGAGCCCCTCGACTCCCAACTGGCCGGCGATGCCGCGGCCGATCTCATGCGCCTGCGCCGTGAGTGTGGCGGAAATGGGCGCGGGGATAACTGACCAAGCCAGCACTCGCTCCTCATGGTGATTGAAGGCTGGGGGATACACCACTAGATCACCTCCCGGGCGCCGAGCGATGAGAACCGATATCTCGGCTTCGAGGTCGAGCGCCTTTTCGACAATGCAAGGTTGCTCACCGAGCCAGGTCCATGCTTTGCGAGCTTCCGCCGGTGAATCCAGTCGGAACTGCCCGCGCCCATCGTACCCGCCGGTGCACGACTTGGCGAAGCTGTCGCCCAGGGTCGAAACCGCCTCGCCGATCGACTCAGCCGAGCTCGCGAGACGATAATGACCAACAGGAAAACCTTGGCTAACCAGCCAGGCTTTCTGACGCCCGCGATCCTGCACGACGTCCAGCACATTCGCGCCCGGCCGTGTGGGAGCGTACAGCGCCGCCGCTCGCAGGCTCGCCAGCGCAACTTTCTCGATCTCGAGGGTGACGACATCGGAGGAACGCGCGAGGGCTGCGGCCGCCGCCACGTCGGCGAAGTCGGCCACGATGCTGTCGTCGGCAAGAGGCCGAGCCGCAGCGGATGGG
>JACDCM010000257.1 GCA_013817545.1 Gemmatimonadaceae bacterium
GTGCGGGGACCTTCGCAACGGTCGTAGTTGGCGGAGATGTCCCGCACGTCCGCCAGGACTATGGCGTTGAGCTGCCTCACGTGCGACGCCAGATCGCTGAGCGCTGCCGGCCGCACGATACCGGTGGTGTCGCCCGGAAAGCGGGCTTCGTCGCTGCGGCTTCGCTCCTTGCAGGCCAGCGCTGCAATGCAACTCGAGATGCACAAGGCACGAATCACGTCTCTCAGCCACCGAACCAGCACACTTCGCTGCATCACAGGGCCTCCTGACCGCGAGGATTCAGTCTTCTCCGCGCACAATATTCTTTTTCCTGGCCGGTGCACAAGGCGGAACAGCAAGCTCTGGATCCCGGCGGTCTCAAGGGCGCCCGCATCGGCATCGCCCGGAATTTTTTCGGCTTCAGCGACCACGCCAACAGAATCATGGAAGACTCCCTTGCGGCCATGAAGGATGCGGGCGCGGTTAAGTCGAGAAGACAAAACCTCACGACGTCGAATCAGCTTGGCGACCCGGAGTTTGAGGTGCTGCTATACCCGGTGCTCGAAGCGCGCGGCCTCACCAAGCGCTACGGCGATGTCACCGCGCTCGACGCGCTCGATCTGGACATCGCACCCGGCGAAGTATTCTGTCTCCTTGGGGCGAACGGGGCGGGAAAGACCACGACGATCAACCTGTTCTTGAACTTCGTGGAGCCAACTTCTGGTACCGCTACAATCGACGGTCTTGACGTAACGCTGCACTCTCTCGAAACCAAACGGCACATCGCCTACATCCCTGAGACAGTCACCAGCTGTATCTGGACAACACCGCCTTCGTTAACAGCTGGGATCTGGTAGATAGCTCCGCGCCGGATGTCGCCGACCGCTAAACGCGGAGCACGCCGCGCCGGCGGCGTGGCTGGTACCGCCGGCTTCGGCGCACCCATCTAGCCAGATGTCGTCTGGTTCCTTATCTTCGCCCGCCGCTCTCAGAGTCCGGGGGTACGATGGACCACGCGACCATGACGGGATCATCTGTTCGTCCGGAATCGTTCACCCGCTTCCGTTCCGCGCTCGCTGATCGTTACCGGATCGAGAGTGAAGCCGGCCGGGGCGGCATGGCGACAGTTTACCTCGCCCACGACCTGAAGCACGGCAGGCGCGTAGCTGTAAAGGTTCTGCATCAGGACTACGCGCATGCGATCGGCGCCGAGCGCTTCCTGCGCGAGATCGAAACCGCCGCACGCCTGCAGCACCCGCACATCGTTGCCGTTTACGATTCCGGCGAAGCGGCTGGCCTCCTCTACTACGTAATGCCGTATGTGGAGGGTGAGACCCTCCGCGACCGGATGAACAAGGAGAAGCAGCTCTCGATTGAGGAAGCGGTCCAGATCGCGCGCGATGTCGCCAAGGGACTCGCGTACGCGCACATCCACGATGTGGTCCACCGAGACATCAAGCCGGAAAACATCCTGCTGGGAGGCAGCAATGCTTCCGTGGCGGATTTCGGGATCGCCAAAGCCATACACTCTGCTGGCCAAACCAAGTTGACATCGTCGGGCCTTTCAGCGGGGACGCCAGCCTACATGAGTCCCGAGCAGGCCGGCGGTGATAGCGACATCGACGGCCGGGCGGACGTCTATAGCCTCGGATGCATGTTGTTCGAGATGTTGGCAGGAGTACCACCGTACCATGGAGTGAATGCCCAGGCGGTGCTTACCCGTCACATGACGGATGCTCCGCCGCGCATACGCTCCTTCCGAAATTCGGCTCCTCCAGCTCTCGAGCGGGTGCTGATTCGCGCCATGGCGAAGGTGCCAGCGGACCGGTACACCACGGCCGGCGAGTTCGAAGCGGCGATGGTGGCCGCGCTAGCGGCCCCGGGGGAGCTGCCACCTGCGTCGCCCAGCGGCAAGCGGCTCGCCGTCGCTGCCGCCGTCGTCATACTTGGCACCTCCTTTGTTTGGTACCTCTTTAGCGCGAGGGGAAAGGAGCTCGATCCGAACAGGATAGTTGTCTTTCCGCTGCAGGACATACGCGGTGACAAATCAGAAGGGGCGGGCGACGCGATCGCGACACTCATCGGGTATGCCCTGGAAGGTACGTCTCCTCTCAAGTGGCTTGAAGGTTCGGATCTGCTCGATGCGGCACAGCGCGCAGCACCTGACCTACCTCCCATGAGGACGCTTCAAACGCTCGCATCCAGGCAGCGCGCTGGATTCTTCATCGATGGATCAATAGTGCGGTCGGGTGATTCCGCGACGGTGATTCTGAGACTTCACGACGTTCGCGGCGACTCACTCGTTGCCCGTGCTGGGTCCTCCGCCGCGCTCGCGACAGCGGGGCTTCCCACACTTGGGTTGCGCGCAGTGCGCGATCTTCTCCCGCGCCTGCTTGCGCCCGGTCGGAAGTTGGACGTAACCGCCCTGAGTGATCGCGCGCCAGCCGCGGTCGCGAACTTTCTTCAGGGTGAGCGCGCATATCGCCGCGCTCACTTCTCAGAGGCTCTTGATCTGTATCGTGCCGCCGTAGCAGCTGACAGCTCGCTGGCTATCGCCGCGGTAAAGGGTGCGCAGGCAGCAAGCTGGTTGCTTCAGTCGGAGCATGCAACCAAGCTGGTTGGTACAGCCCTCGGATCCGAGCATCTTCTTCCACGTCGCCACGTTTACTTTGCCCGCGGCCTCGCACGCTACTACTCTGGAGAAGCGGACTCGGCCGTGCACAATTTCGAGGTCGCACTGGAGATCGATTCCAGCTGGAGCGAGGCGTGGATGGCTCTTGGCGAAGTCTATCACCACTTGCTGCCGAACAGACCAGCGCGGGACTCGCTCGCGCTCGAAGCATTTAGTGAAGCACGCCGGCGCGATCCGGAATTTACTCCACCATTGTATCACTTGGCGGAGATTGCTCTCCGCAAAGGAGACGTTCGGCGCGCGGAAAGCCTGATAATGCAACTATCGGCATCCGACCCGGATAGCGTACTCAGCCGCAATTTAGACATACTCGCCCACTGCGTTCGTGACGGCCCAGGTAGGCTCGACTGGGAGGCGCTCGCTCGCGAACGACCGCGCGATCTCTTGTCTGCTGGCAAGTTTTTCTCTGCTGGAGGCAACTACAGCGCGTGCGCCCGGCACGCGCTCTGGGCTTTGCTGAATGATCCCCGTCCTGAGCTTCGCAACGAACGGTGGTCGGCCATGCTTGCCCTTCAGGGACTGCTAATCGCAACTGGTCAGGATGCGGACGTAGTACGACTGGTGAACTCGCCGGTAGCCGCAGGCATGCCTGCCAACCGCTTGCTTATTCTGCATGCTGCCGCAGGTGTGAAAGTGCGCGGGCAAGCGGCAGAAGTCGCCGCGAGCCTTGGAGAAAACTTTCCCAGCATGTCGGGTCCCAACCTCAATCTTCTGACGCTGTGGGAGGTATCGCAGGGACGCGCAGACAGAGTGCGCATGATCGCGCGCGTTCTCAACTCAAAGGCGGATTCGTCTCGAAGTCGCCGCGACTCGCTGCTCGCCGCCGTCAGCACGTCGTACGCTGCTCTCGCTGACGCGGACACGCTTGAAGCGTTGCGCCGCTTGAGCCGGCTTCACCCGACGGCTCGCAGCACGGAGCTGGAATGGCTGCCGTGGGAGTCACTTGGCAGCGAGCGCATGGCAGTAGCTTCGCTCCTCCTGGCCAAAGGCGACTTCAAAGGAGCGTATCGCACAGCCTCCGAGCTCGATAGTCACCAACCTGTGATCTACCTGGTTTACCTCAGGTCGAGTCTATCGCTCCGCGCGCGCGCGGCCGACCTGATGGGCGATAGGACGCTCGCCACGAGACATCGCGAGCGACTCACCAAGCTGTCACGCGACACTTTTCCCAATCCGTGGCGGACGTCGCACTCACCTTAACCAGGAGAAGCTCCATGGCACCAGAAAGAAAGGCGGCCAGCAAGCGGATGAAGACGGGCAAGGTCGCAATCAAGGTGGGCAGGAGGAAGCACTGCCCAAAGGATCCCAAGGACATCGAACAACTGTGCAAGGACTTCAGCGAATGGGCGAAGAAAATGCACGAATGGGGTGTAAGCGTCCAGAACTGGGCCGCCGAAATCGACGAATGCGTCGAGTGCCCAGCTGGAGACCCCGACCCGCCGGGGCCCCCACCTCCTCCTCCCTACTCGTGATCGCTTTAGGGCTCGATACTTAGGACGTTGTTACAAAATTCAGGAGCTGTCTAACTGTTAGGATCGCGCACCGAGGGAGGTCGGGCCCCAGCCTGCGAGCTGTGGTCCGACTTCCAGGAAAGACGGCGGTAAAGCGTTCGGAAACTGCGCGCCGCTGATGCCGCCTGGACGCTTTTGCGCACGTCCATGGCGTCATAGGCGTAACCTCAACCGGGTTCGAGCCCGTCAAGTGATGGCGAATCCACCTACAAAAGAATCGACGCGCCCCACGCCGCCCGCGGACGACCCGACACGAGTCGTTATCAAGTTCCTCGATTCTGTGGACATCCCCGACCTCGATCGTGACGACTACGCACTAGACAAACTGGGAGGTGGTCAGCCCGGATCGCTGGTGCGTCGCTTTCCAGCATTGATTTTACGGCGGATGCTGACGTCGGTGTCGGCGTCGTTGCTGGAGGAAATGGTCAGAAAGGCAACGTCTATGGACAGCACGTACCATGCTCCCAACCTGCGGAACTATTTCTTCACCGTGGTTCCAGAAGAAGTCGCTCCGCGGGAATTAGCGCAGGAGCTGGCGACGTGTTCACACGTCCAAACGGCGTACGTCGATTATCCAGCGGAAGATCCCGTAGTTAACCCAGCTAATGACGAGTATTCACCGCTTCAAGGCTACTTGGACCCAGCCCCTGGTGGCGTTGACGCCGAGTACGCATGGCAGTTCGATGGCGGTGACGGCGCCGGCCAGCGGCTGATCGATGTGGAACGGGGTTGGATATTCGATCACGAGGATCTCTGCGCGAAAGGGGCGAAGAAGCTTTTCGGAGAGATTCGGGAATTATCGCGCACCCATGGCACGTCAGTGCTCGGAGTAATATGCGCTGTAGACAACGACCTAGGCATTGTCGGCATCGCACCAAATGTCACTCGCGTTGATGGCGTATCGTATCACAAGACGACGAAGTTCAATGCGATAATGTTTGCGATCTCGCAATTGGAGTTTGGTGATGTGCTGCTCCTCGAGTGTCAGGCAGATCTGCCAGTGCCAACCGGTTCCATTAACGGACCAGTAGAAGGGTTGGACGCCGAGTTTGATGCCATCAGGCTCGCAACCGCCTTGGGGATCGCAGTTGTCGAAGCAGCGGGAAACGGAAATGGCGTTGCCAATAGCATCGACCTCGACACATGGGTGAATCAGGATGGAAAGCGCATTCTTCACCGTGACAATACCAACGCCGACTTTCGAGATTCGGGCGCTATTATGGTGGCTGCGAGCAGCTCAGCGGCACCACATACGCGCATTGCGTATTCAACCTCTGGTATGCGGATCGATTGCTACGCATGGGGAGAAAACATTCAAACTTGCCACGGTGATACTTCCTGGCTCCTCTACACCGGGAGCTTTGGTGGTACATCAGGCGCCTCGGCAATCGTTGCCGGGGCGGCTCTTGTTGTCCAAGGTCTTGCAGAGGCTCAGCTCGGCTTCCGCTGTCACCCGCGACAACTCAGGGCCATTCTGAGTGATCCCGCCAATGGAACCAAGGCCGCCCCCACAGAGGCATCACACATCGGCGTGATGCCCAACCTGCGCACCATCATCGATTCAGTACTTCAAATCGCGCCCGACGTGTACATGCGCGATCACGTAGGCGACTCGGGCGACCCTCACGCCGGCGCCGTCTCTTCCAGCCCCGATATCATTCTCCTCCAGGCGCAGATCCCTAATCCGCAGTCGGCGTTCGGCGAGGGCAGCGGCACGGAGAACAATGCTGCCCTCGGCGATACGGCCAAGTTTGGACAACCCAATTACATCTACGTTCGCGTCCGCAACCGCGGCCCATCGCCTGCCAGCGCTACCACTGCCACAGTCTTCTGGTCACCGGTCGCAACTCTCGTCACACCCGATTTATGGACCTTGGTGGGCTCCGTGACCATCCCGAACGTGCCATCGGAAAACGTGCTCACCGTTTCTGACGTGCTCACGTGGCCGCAGGCGCAAATTCCCGCGGGCGGACACTACTGCTTCGTAGGTTTGATCGGTTCGCCCGGAGATCCCGCTCCAGCACCGGCTGACTTCCTGAACTGGGACAACT
>JACDCM010000030.1 GCA_013817545.1 Gemmatimonadaceae bacterium
ACGGGAGCCCCAGAGGGGTTCCCGTTTTCGACTTCAAAAGTGCCCGGGTGGCGAAAAGGCAGACGCGAGGGACTTAAAATCCCTTTCCGGCAACGGGGTGCGGGTTCGATTCCCGCCCCGGGCATAAGTGCGAGCTCGTTTGCCTCTCTCGCACAACCAGGTGATGAGCCGACGCCTCTCGAAGGGTGTTGGCAGTTGACGTGGTGCAGCTGTCGCGGCGCGCTTTTGCGGTGGTCATCAGCGCCTGTGCGTATAAGATCTTCGCGGCCGAGCGTACCATGAACGCACGCCGGGGAGAGCGAATGCTCTCCCCGGTATCATTTGCGAGGCTTGCGTCGGATCACGGAATACGCAGCGTCAATCCGGATTTTACTTCCGCCGGCCCGACCACGACTGACAATGAATCTGTCGCCACGGACGCCCCCGGCGGTACCGCGAATAGCGTATAGCTACCAACGCTTACAATCCGGAATAGAAAATCCCCAGCTGCATTTGCATTGGTGACCAGAACTGGTAGTCGTAGTCCGGCTCCCGTGACATACACTGTAGTGCCAACTACCGGCAGGTTGCTGGCGCTCACCACTTTTCCGGATATCTGACCACTCTCCGGATGCCGGGAGGATACTGAGGGTGGCACTGCCCCCTGTAACACGATTGCCGAAGAGGCCGAGGGCGGCTGACCACTCCCGCCCTTCGGCTCGAGCAACAGGAAGAACTGCGTGAAATCATCGAAGACGATGCCCTGATCCGCACCCAAGGTATCGACGTTCGCTCGAAGCTGCGCTGCCGCAATACCAACCTCGGTGAGGAAGGCCGACGGCGAAGATGGGTCGGTGTCCGCATTGGCAAGCGATTGGTTGCTTGGCACGGGCGTCTGCAAGGTTCCGAGCCGCACCTGTCGCCCTGTCCTGTCGTCGACCAACCATGCAGCGTACTGAAATCCCTCCGGTGGCCGTATCAAGTTCTGCAGGTTGACTCGAATCTCCGTTCCGCGGAAAGCCGCATTCGATTGGCCTGACACCGAGAATGGCACGCGGCGGTTGGCGTCAAGGGCGAAGCTCCCGAAAGTGAGATTGCCGCTGGCGCTGAACACGTCGTCAGCACGGCTTGGCGTACCCCGCGCATCCCGATACCGGCCAAAGAGAAATCCTCGGCGAGTCGTCCGGTCCAGCGTCGCTGCAGCCGCGACCGGCGTTGGCCCCACAACCACGAGAACATGAGAGAAATTGATCAGTGGCGCTTGTGGAGTATCGATGACACGCAGGACGAACGTCTGGTTCGTGTCTGCGCTCGCTATCGCGCTCACGGAGGCGGCGGTGTCCACACGAGACGATAACACAGCCGAGTCTCGCGTCACGGGCCGGCGGCTTCGGCTTGTGGTGATCAAACGCCCGGTAACGGGTACGAGATTGTTCGTCCCTGTTGAATCCACGGTCGCGGAATCTACAAGTAGTACCTGGTAGCTAACGCCCGGCGGCAGTGGTGGAAGATTGGCGAGTGTTATCGTCAGAGTGTCACGCGTTCTCGTGGAGTTGAACGTGAACGAGGCGCTGGGAAATACCGCGCGCGGGCTCGGACCAAGTGCGAAATCGAGGAGTGGTTCTCCGACCTGAACCACCGGACCCGCTAGCTCGTCTGTCTGACAGGCCGCGATACCCACCGCGAGGGCCAGAGCTCCGATGAGTGTAAGTTGTCTCCTCGGTATTGAATCAGTCATCGCGGAACCTCTTCGGTTGTGCCGCCACGATTGGGGACGTAACTGAAGACCAGTGCTGCCTGGATATTGTGCGGTCGCTCGCTTGCGGAGCGCGCGTTTGGAACTGCATCGACGATTCGCCGGTCCTGCGTGTACCCAACCGTAGGATCGAGCCGATCCCTATCGAAATTATTGAAGATCACGTCTCTGGCCTCGATGCGAAGACCGATGCTTCGGGATATCGCGTAACCCACCCCGCCGCCGAACTGCAACATGGCATTGGTGGAGCTGAAATTGCCGACATTCTGCCGGGTATCAAACTGCATGGTGTAAGCACCGGCTCCAGCAAGTCCGTACAGCCGTAGTACGCCGGCTGAGAAGCCTACCGTGCCTTGCAGGCCATACGTGAGCAGCGTCGTGCGCTGAGCCACACCGTACAGCAGCGTCGTATCCCCAAAATCAAACGCTACCGGAGGAAACTGATCCCATGCCGTCACCGGCCGCGCGGCTGTGAAGGTAAAGCCAATGCCCAGGTCAGCCCCCATTCCTTTGAGCAGCCCCGTGGACAGCGTGCCATCCACTCCCAGGAAAGGTCCGTTCTCGTAGCCCGTTCCTTTGTCAAATCGCGTGTAACCGATGTGAGTACCCACCGTAAAACGCGAGGCGACTACCTGGGCGTCCGCGGCCACGACGGCCACCGTCGTAGCCGCAGCGAGCAGGATGAATCTGCGCATCAATAGTCTCCGCCAGGAAAAAGGGACATTTAGAATCCGAAGTCGAAGCTGAGTACCTGGTTGTGCTGCAACTCTCCCATGATCACGTAGGCGTAGTCAAAGCTGACGTGCCGCCCGAAGGCCGGAAGCCGAAGGCCTGCGCCGAACGACATTCCATCCTGGAAGTTCCAGCCGGCATGCTGCTGGTTCAGAAAGCGCTTTCCGATTCGTGCGAAATACGACTTTCTGAAACCGTACTCGACTCCCAGCGATGGCTGTACATCGCTATCTATGGCGTCGGAGATATCGAACTCGGCGTTGAGCACATGGGTCGGATTTGCGCCGAACAACGCCTCGGGATCACCGTATACCGACGACAGTATCCCGAAGTTGAACGAAGTCGGCATCTGCGCATCACGCGTGCGGAAGTTCACTGGTAAATCGCGTCCGGTTGGCTGGCCGTTGTATCTCGGCTGCGTAATCGCGCGGCCAATCGCGGGTCCCTCGAACTGCGCCTTGTTTCCGATGTTCAGGAGAGAGGCGCCAATCGAAAGACCGTACAATCCCGTACGAAAGCGAGTCGATACGTCGGCGCCGAAATAGCTATTGTGCGCAAAGTCGATACCCTCGCGCGCGTAGCGCGCACCCACCGCAGCCGTGAGACGATCGGTGACATTGCGGGCGTAGTGCGCGCTGAATGCCGTGCCCGTCCATTGGAAGTTGCCGGGCGTCAGAGGGTCGTTGCCCGTGGGTGCCGTCTCGGTGGTGCGCTCGATCTCGCCACTGGAGTACTGCACGACACCGAACCCGAAGGCGCCCTGCCCGAACGGCACCGTGACTGCCCCAGCTATGTCTGTAATGCCGGAGTTCCCGAAGAGCTGCACGTAGGACACGAAGGCACTAATGCCCTCGCGGCTCACGATGTTTGCCGGGTTCCAGAATAGTGCGCTCGGACCTTCGGACGATGCGAACGCGGCGCCGGCCATTCCCTGTTGCCGCGCTCCGATGCCGATATGCAGAAAGTTCGCGCCGCGAGTGCCTACTCGTGTTGTCCGATCATCGGCGCCAGGTACGATTACCGAGCCCGGAAGAGTGCCTCCAACTTGCGCAGCGGCGGTCGCGCTCCAGGAGAGGGCTACTGCCGCGGCGAGGAAGCGAATTGAAGTCGTTCGCATTGGTTCCCTCTCTCTAATGTATGATTACGAACTTGCCGAGCTTTTCCTGCTTTCGCCCGTTGATCTCGGCCTTGATGACGAAGATGTAGAAGCCCGCACCGATCTCGAGATCTTCCTTGGTCCTCAGATTCCAGTACAAATCCCCCGTAGACTGGCACTCGGTAGTGTTTACCGTCGCGTTGCAGTTCTTGTCGAGGTCGGCTTCGGTCCACGACAATCGCTGGACGAATTGCCCTGACGCAGTGTAGATGTTGAGCGTGCCGGTTGCAGGAAGATTCGTGAACAGCAGTCGCTTCGTTCCGGCCACCTGCTCGTACTGCGAGAACATGACATACGGGTTCGGAACCACACGGACATTCTTGAGCGTCGGCTCACCGCCCTGCGCTAAACCTGCCACATCGAGAGTTGGTGAAACATCAAAATCAATACGTACCAACCCGCCAACAGGCGCAAAGTAGACAACAGTGAGCTGTTGATCCTTGTTTGTGTCCGTAAAGCCTGTACCGCCTCTGCCGAAAACAGGATTGCATGGCAGCGCCGAGCAGCCGAGCGTCGCCGGTCCCCAGGTAACACGCGTTACCGTTACTGTCTTCGGCACGACGGTAGTATCAGGACGTCCGTTCACGGTGGTGATCACGAGACTGTCCTCCAGCACCTCCCTTCCAGCAACAGTGTCGGTGGCGAAGGTCGAGAACGTCTCGATGAAGTAGAGCTTGTCGCCGGGTACCCAGCTATCGTCGGGTATGCTCACCCGCACGGTGTCGCTGCTGGCACCGAGAATCTGACTCGGCTGCCGACTAGTTGCCGTGATTCCGGGACGCTCGTTCTTGAGCACGGCGATTGTCACCTCTGCGTTCGTTCTAGTGTTCCTGACGGTGAACGGGAGCTTGAGTGCCGCGAGTGAATCCGTCGTGATGGTCCGCGTTGCGGAGCCGAGCACGCGATTGAGCGCCGCCGCGGCTGAGGCATCGGTCGCCGTCGCCGAGACATCGGTGCGCTGCTGCAGAGATGATTGGAATGCCGTGTTCACCGCTACGGGGTCTGCGGTATTAAGTGTGAACGGTGCCCCCGGACCGTATGTCTTTCCGCCAAAGGTGATGCGGTACGTGCTGTAGGCGGCATCACTTCGTGCCGTGCCGCCCGTCCATCCTATTGATGGGAAGGCGGGACTTGCCAGCTGCCCGATCCCGGGCTGCACCCAATTGATACCGTTCAGTGATTTCTGACGCAGTGGATCGAACCCTACAAAAATGCCGGGGAAGTCGTTGCGCGCCACGGTAGCCGCCGGGGTAATACCCGTCGCCGGCAGCGTGTCAGTCACGTATACGGGTTGGCCATTTAGCAGCAGCGTCGCCTGTGGTCCCCTTCCGAGGAATCGGAAGAAAGTGTAGCGCTGGGCTGGCGTGCTTCCGCTCGAGGGAACGATCGAGTCCTTTCGCACAAAGCGTCCCGCCACATCCACCGGCGCCGATCCAGTGACGGTAAATGTCTGACTCTGAAAGGCCGCCCGCCGTGGTGAAGTTCCCACGAACGAGGTGTCCGCCAGAGCGAACAGCTCGACGGTGGTAGACGTAATGCCTGCCGTCGACGTGTCCGAGTCAAAGATGGTAACCTCCGCGCTGTCCGACAGGAGGAGGGCCGCATGAAGGGTATCGAGTCCGCTGATCGGCTTTGCGAGCGTTACGCTAAAGGAGAATGCAGCCGAGGTATCCGAAAGAGTCGTCGTAAGATTCTTGACGCCGACGAAACGGATATTCGCCGGCGGTGCGCCCGCCTGCACGCTCGCTGGCACGTAGACTGTAGCAACGTTCCTGTTCGAGGACGATGCGGTCAGACCGTTAACCGTTCTCGGGCGGATGACAAAGCTGTCGCTCACGATAGCCGATCCGACCAGTCGGTTAATTGGAAAGATTCCGCTGAATGTTTGCCCAACAATGACGTACGTATACGTAACGCCACCCGTCACGTTGCCATCGGCGAAGGTAGCTGGAAAACGGCCGGAAGCGTCCCGACTCAGTCTGGCATATGCCTGCCACGGGAAACCGGGCGTCTGACCCGAAACGTCGCGGGCCGGCGCGGGCGTGCAGGAGGCAAGCCCGCTGTTGGTGTAGCTATTTCCGTTATCACACGACTTGAAAACGAACACAGTGTCCACTACCCCGAGAGCAACGTCATTGAGAATGGCGCATCGTGACGTGGAAAAGCTGGTGCGGCAGGCCTGGAACTCCGCCGCAGTAGCCGGACTGCCGCTTACGACGAACTTGGTCGTATCGCGTGGATCACGGATCACAGACGCCGCCGGGACTGTGTCGACCAGCGCCGTGCCGCGTGGCAGAGCCCGGGCGAGAATCTGATTCACAAGGCGCGGATTGTAAAACTTGAGCGTCCTGGCCACGAGGCTCGTATCCGCTTTGAGAAGCCGGGCCTGTTCAAGCAGGAATTTGTCCTGGCAATTGTTGATGGACTGATCCAGGAAGAGGGTGAGAAACGTGTCGAACTGCCGGTTACCACCCGTCGCCGAGGCGGACACGATGTTGGCAGGGCAAGGCGGCTCCGGAAAGAGCCAGAAGCTCTGGTACAGCGCCAACATGTTGTCTACCTGGCGAATGAAGCTCGAGGAGTCACGCGTCGAGATGAAGGACACCACGTAGCTCGTTGTGTCTCCGGCTTTCAGCTTGGTGGGTCCGGAACCAAGGTGGTAGGCGTTGTGGACGTTGTTCGGAAACCCGCCTGGGAGCGTGTCAGTCCATGGAGTGACGCAGCCACTCCGCCCGCAGCTGGTAACATACAGCGTGTCCGGTTTGCCATCCTTGTTGTAGTCCCAGTTCCCGGGGACGTACTTATTGTATGCGCCGACATCCCCGGTCGCGGGGCTCCAGCGCGACGGAAAGTCTTCGTTGTGCACGAGATCGAAGTACTCATTGTCGCTCAATTCGCCGGCGGTCTTGCCGCGCCCGGCCAGCGACTCCCCAATGTTGTTCGTGTACGCACCGAAAGCGGCGCGCGCTACATACGGAAAAAACTGCTGCGCGCCACAGCTGAAGCCGCACGCGTTGGCCTGGTTGAACGTGATGGTGTCGCCGGCATTGGGATGCGCGGGGAAAAAGAATGGTGAGGCGGGGTCTGTGAACTTCTTGTTGCGCAGATCGCCCAGCGGGCTCTTGAAAATCACGATTCCCTGCGCGCCGCCAGCAAAGCCGCGGGTGGCGCTCGCATTCGAGGTACAACCCCGAATTGTCCGGCCCGCGCGATAACCACCCGTAACGTTGGCGCCGTGCACCCCGCCGTAGCAATTCTGTCCATTCACGTTCGAGCCCGTGCCATACATCGCGCCTTTCCCCGGTACCGCGTACATCGCCGGATTCTGAGCGCTGGTGTGGAAGGGCCGCAGCATGATTCCAAGGTAGAGAGAGTCGAAGTCCAGTCCGACTCCGTACAGCTCCTCGGACCTGTTGATGATGTTGACCTTGTAGATCATCGCGTCGGCGAGAGTGGGCGCCTCGTAAGTAAAGGCCTGAAATTCCCACTCGATCCCCATTGGGTAACCCTGAAGTTCCGACGGTCCACTGCCGCTGGGCATCACGTTGCCGAAACGTGCGACTGTTTCCCGGCCGTAGTCATTCGTTGCGCCGTAGGTCTGGAAGGAACCGTACAGCTTCGTGCTGTCGCGTGATGCAGATGAAAACTTCCAGTCGTCAAAAGTGAATGCCGCTGGGTTCGACTTGAATCGCTGAAGCCAGGTGGTGTCCGGCACTGGCCGTTCCGGCGAGAATACGCCGTTGGCCCAGGTCGGCGGACAATCGCTCGCCGCAAGTAGCGGCAGGCCCTGTGGTACGAACGCGTTGTTCGATCCCGAATTATCCCTGCATGTGCCCGTCCCGCTCTCGGATGTTGCGCCTGAATGAAGCGTGCCAACGGACCCGTCCCGGCCAGTGAACGCCAGCGTGTTCTCAGGCATCCAGCGTTGGAAGTTCATTCGCACGTTGTAGCCGCCGCCCTTTACGTTTTCAAGCGATGGGACGATGGTGCTATGCTTGAGCCAATCCGACCGCGCGGACGCCATCCAGAGCTGGATCTCGAAGAAGGAGCCTCCACCTCCTACGATACGTCCTGGCAGATCTGAATAGAATCCCAGAGTGTTGCCTGGCCCCGCACTGGTTGTGAACCAACGGGAGGCGCCGGCGGTGCGCATTCCCGTGATGGCGAAGTCGCCCAGGCCGAAGAGCCTGAATCCGCGCGGGCGGACGTTGACGGGCTCAAGCTCACTTGTGGCGGGATCCTGCGCGCCCAAGCGTGGCGAGATACACACAACCGTGAGTGTCGACGCAAGAAGAACCCGCGAAATCAAATAACGCACGCTCATGCCGCAACTCCTCGAGAGGTTTGGACCGCGACGCCGCTATCGGGCGGCGCTGCGAGTGTGATTAGAACGAGACGCGAACTCCAGCGTTCACCGACCGGCGCTCCGCGAGGTACTGTGGCCGGTCGAAGAACGTCGAGTTTTCTCCAGTCCCGGTAAAGTTGCCAGCGCGCAGCCGGGACTGGGGTGAAGCTCCCCCGTCGCAATTGCCGGTCGAGGAGTACACCTGGACGCAATTCTTGGCGTCGAGCAGGTTTGCCACGCGAACGTAGACTCCATACCGCGTGTTGGCGACGTTCCAATCCTTGTTCGCCTGTAGATCCATACGGAACGTCGTTGGTGCAGTACCGCTGAACCGATCCAGTCGATCGCGCGTGCCGCACGTGAAGGAGTTGCATGGTGTGTACGGATAGCCGCTCAGCAGACGTGCCGTCAGGCTCATTGCGCTGTTCCGAAGCAAACTGGCGAAACGGAACTTCGGCGTTTGGTTCTGGAATGACAGCGACAACGTTCCGTTGAGCGTGTGATTCTGGTCGGTTGGGCTGCGGATTTCCGCGCGCGCGGGAACATCCCCTTCGTCGATCACCTGCTGCTCCTCGAGATCCGGAGGGGCGGCGTTCGTGGTCGCCTGCGAGTAGCCATAGTTGATTCGGCCCGACCAGTAGTTGGCTAGCCTTCGGCGGAGCTCGACCTCGAAGCCACGAACCGTCTGATAATCCTGATTTACAAGAACGGTGTAACTTGGCGCGTTGCTTCCGTAAGTCACGCCAGGATCGAAAATGGATCGACCCTTTTCGTCGACACCGCCTTGTCGAATTCCAGTAAGCCCAGACTGGTCTTTCGAGAAGGCCACCAGCTGCACGGAGAAGTTGCGCGCGAACTCGGCGATATAGCCAATCTCGTACGAGATGGTCTGCTCGGAGCGGAGCTGCGGGTTGCCGACAAACACCTCGTTCGTGAGAGCGGGACCGTTGGGGGTTCCTTCATTCCGTGTGCCGATTCCCGTTCCCTGGTACACGTTGTTGTACAGCGGATTCTGATAGAACACGCCGAAATTGAAGAAGGCCGACGATCTCTCAGTGACGGGGAAATTCAGTCCCAGGCGCGGGCTGAATGCGCTTCGAGTTCTTGCCTGTCCCATGTCATCCCGGAACGCCACGGAGGTGGCAGAATCGCCAATGGCGCTACTCTGACCACACGCGGCGAGCCCCGTAAAAGTCGTGTCATTTCTGACAAAATTGGCGAAATTCGCGGGCAGACCGAAGCTCGCGGGATCGTTGCAAACTGTAGCCTGAGTTGTTCCGTTGGTGGGGTCGATCGGGTTATTGAAGAAGAGACCCGTCGCCTTGCCGTAGTCGAACCGGGCACCTAGTCGGACCGTGAGGAAATCGTATTCGATGCGATCCTGGATGTACGCCGCCGCGTCCCACGGTTCGGCCGCATAGTCGGAAGGGCGCAAGACGATGTTGTTCAAGCCGACATCTCGCACTTCACGAAATGTTATGTCGTGAGTTTGGTAAAAAACTCCCGCGGACAGATTGTGATGGTCGGTAGCTTGCAGTTCGGCATCGAACCGGCCAAGAATCGTCCGCATCTTGTCGTTGCCAGCGATTTCGTCCGTGCCTTCGGTGGGAGTCAGGTCGGGGGTCGTGACGCCCGGGGTGACGAAGCGGCCAGTAAAGTTGGTATCGGCGATCCGCTCTCCAAGGCAAACCCCCGAGAAAAACGTCGCGCACGTGAGGCGCCGCTGGTCGAAGACGCCGCCGACAACCCGGAGATTCAGCCGTCCCAACGTCTGCTCGTATCGCCCTGTGAAAAGGTCGCGGCGCTGGGTGATGATGGCAGGATTGGTAAACTCATACCGCGCACTACCCTGTGGCCTGCCACTCGATGCCACGCGGTCCGCATCGTAAAACGTGTCGCACACATCGGCGACGTCGATATCGTTTCCGTACCGGCCGGAATAAGCCTGCTGGCAAGCCGCCGAGATGTTCTGTCCCGTGAACATCCAGTCGAATGGCACCTGCATCGTCTCTCGCTCGTAGTGCAGCCCGCCAACACTCAGCTTCGCGGTAGGAGTGAAGTAGAAGGTCAGCTTGCCGTAGATGTCACGCTGCGAGCGGAAGCCCAGCGAGCGCCAACCATTCACCACGTCAAGTGAGTGCGGATCGCGGCTGATCGTATCCGGAACGAATGGATTGAAGATTTCGTCGTCGAACTCCAATACCTCTGAAGCCTCATTTGTCGTACGCCCTGCCACCATGAATCGCAGCTTGTTCGCAGTCGCCGGCACGGGTCCGGACAGGAAACCCTCGACGAAATCGTAGCCCCTCAGATCGTCCTGTGTGTTCCCGAGCGCTCCGCCAAAGCGGGACGTCTCATACTCGAGCGAGCCTTCGAGCGAGGTACCTCCTTCCTTGGTTGCGATGTTGATCACGCCGGACAGGGCGTTGCCATACTGCGGCTCCATGCCACCCTTGATGAGCTGCAGGTTCTGCACTGCCTTGCGCGTTATGTCCAGCGATGGACCACCAAAGAGGAAGTTGTTGACCGGGATGCCATCGATGAGCGTCATCGTCTCGCCGGCCCGCCCGCCACGGATCAGAATCGGCGGCGTGTTGTTGCGGCGCGATGCCGTGAATGACGTCAAATCGGTCGAGATCGTCGGTATCTCCTGAAAACCCGACTGCAGCGTGAGCACATCCTTGATGGATCTGACAGGAAGCGCTTCGATCTCCTGTGTGGTCACTTGGTTAGTCGAGCCGGTTTGCGAAAGCTCAACTAGATTCTCTCTGGCTGCCTCGATGCGCACTTCCGTCAAGGTCGTCGTCGCCTTGGGCAGCTTGGGGCTCCATTCGCGAGTAACGTCGATCAGGATCGACAGGCTGGTTTGGGTCGTCTGGTAGCCGATCCGCCGGGCCTGGACTGAATACGTTCCGGGGGGAAGTGCGATCAGGAAATACCGCCCGTTTGACTGAGTCACAGCGCCATAGCCTGTACCCTGTACGACGACCTGGACTCCCTCCACGGGCTCGCCGGTTTCAGAGTCGGTGACTACGCCAGTGAGTTTTCCAGTCTGCGCCACGGCTTTCTGCGCGACGGCCGAGGTCAGCAGCATGGCGGCTCCAACGACTGCGCACCGAATTAACGAGGTGTAGCGCACGGACACCCTCCGAGGTGAGGAACAACGGGTGTTTCTCTGCGATCGGGATGATCGCCAAGAGGTGTTGCGACTGGCATACCGGAAATAAAGCGGGGGTGGCCCAGGCCCGAAGAGAAGGTCTGTAGCATGGGCGTAAGCTATATTTTCGCCGGACGCAGGAATTGTCAAGACCACAGCAAACCCTTTGGCCGCGGGAGTTGTCTACCTTACCTAATATGGATGAACCAAGGGGCCCAGCCACCAAACCGTGATTGTCGCGGGAGAGCTCAGTCCTCCGGGGGACAAATCCATTTCGCACCGCGCCCTGCTCCTCGCCTCACTGGCGACCGGTTGTTCGCGCATTCGCGGCCTTTCTCCATCATCCGATGTAGAGTCTACGTCACGCGTACTGCGCCTGCTGGGCGCGCGCATCCCCGAACTAAGTGGAGAAATCTTTATCGAGGGTGTCGGCATCGACGGGCTTAAGGTTCCGCGGTCAAGTCTCGATTGCGGAAACAGCGGAACTACTGCTCGGTTGACCGCCGGAGTGGTCTCCGCCTGCGCTTTCCGGACCACTTTCATCGGAGACCCCAGCCTTAGCCGCCGTCCGATGCGAAGGGTCGCCGAACCGCTTCGCTTCATGGGAGCAGAGGTCACTCTTCAGAACGGCGATTGTCTGCCCATGACCGTTTCGGGGGGATCGCTTCGCCCGATCAATTGGTCCAGCGGTGTTGCGAGTGCACAGGTAAAGAGCGCTGTTCTCCTCGCCGGTATCGCCGGCCGTGTTACGGTGACTTTTACGGAGCCGCATCCGTCGCGTGATCACACGGAGCGTATGCTGGCGCAGATGGGTGTAACGGTCAGAAACACAGGCAATCGTGTGATACTTGAGCCTAGCGACAGTCTCCAGCCCCTCGACCTGCATGTGCCTGGCGATCCGTCCTCGGCTGCCTACCTCGTCGCTCTCGCAACCCTCGCACAGCGCGGAAGCCTTACAGTTCGACATGTGTGCCTCAACGAAACGCGGACCGGATTCTACAGGATACTCGCGCGAATGGGAGGAGACGTACGATTGCTATCGGAGCGCGAGGAAGGAGGCGAACCAACCGGCTCGATTGACGCCCGTCACGCATCGCTTGCTGGAGTCGACGTAACGCCCGACGAGATTCCTTCCGTAATTGACGAGCTGCCGCTTCTCGCTTGCCTCGCTGCCCGCGCCAACGGGGTTACAACAATCGCCGGTGCCGCGGAGCTTCGTGTCAAGGAAAGTGACAGGATATTCCAGGTGGTTTCCAATCTTCGCCAACTCGGAGTCGAGGCGGAAGAATTTGCGGACGGAATGCGCATCACTGGAACCGATGCGCCAATGACGGGACGTGTCATTACGAATGGAGATCATCGTATTGCCATGGCGTTTGGAGTGCTGGCTTTGGATCCCCGAAATTCAATCGAAATAGATGATCCGGGCTGCGTCGCCGTCTCGTATCCGAACTATTGGAGTGACGCTCGGAGCCTTTTGAAATGACTCCGCCTTCCGAGCACGGATCAGCGAGGCAAAGGCGCGCCTCCTCCATCGTTGTAGCGATCGATGGACCCGCCGCATCCGGAAAATCGTCGACCGCTCACTGGGTTGCCGAGCGCTTGAGTTACCGCCACATCGATTCGGGAGCGGTGTACCGCGCCGCGACCGCCGCCACGATGCATTCTCAGCGATCACCCGAGTGGTGGACCGATGCGATCGTTCTGGCGAGTGCCGCATCGATTGCGCTTCGCGAGCGCGGTGATTCGTTCGAGCCCGTATTCGCCGGCGTCCCGATGGAAGACATGATTCGTGGGCTGGATGTAACGCAGAACGTATCCCGCGTTGCGCGGATGCCCGCCGTACGCCTGTGGGTGAACGATAAAGTAAGAGCCGCGGCAGACGGTTTTGACGTTGTCGCCGATGGGCGGGACATCGGCACTGTGGTATTTCCTGACGCGGATCTTAAAATCTTTCTTGTCGCTGATTCCTGGGAACGCGCGCGCCGGCGCCTTACACAACGGTTGAGCCGCCGTCCAACGGACGCTGAGATCGCTGTGGAAACCGAGTTGCTCGTTCAGCGTGACGCCAGGGACGCGATGCAGACAATGCAGGCGAAAGATGCTGTGCTTATCGACACCACTTACCTGACACAGGAAGAGCAGGTGGAGCGGATCGTCGCGCTCGCTCAGGCCGTAACTCAGCGTGCAAGCGACACTTCGCCCCGTTGACGCACCCTTGATTCGCATCTACATTTAATGGCTCTCCGCGACACGCCGGCTCGCCATTTCGGCTGTGTCGCTCAAACACTTACATCATGCCTCGCCGCGGCGAGCGACTATCCGCGAATTGGAGACCTTGATCAGTATGCCTGAACTCGAAACACTACCCGTCGCTGCGGTTTTGACGGAGCGCGAAAAGCGCGACAAACAGAAGAGCCAGCTTCGGCCCATTGCGCACCGCGACAATCGTTGGGAGGAAGACGAGTACTCTCAGGATGAGCTCGACGCCATGCTGGAACTCTACAGCGGAACGCTCGAGTCAATCGAGGAAGGCGAGATCGTCAAGAGCCGAGTGCTCGAGATTCGCGACAACATGGTCGTGCTTGATATCGGCTTCAAGTCCGAAGGAACGGTTCCGCTCGAGGAATTCAAGGATCATCCAGACCTCAAGCCCGGAGACGAAGTCGAGGTTCTTCTGGAACACCTCGAGGATCAGGATGGTGCTGTGGTCCTCTCCAAGAAGAAGGCTGACTTCATGCGCGTGTGGGAGCGCATCCGCGTCGCCTATGAAAGCGACCAGCCGGTGGAAGGCACCCTCGTGAAGAAGATCAAGGGTGGCGTCGTGGTCGACCTCATGGGGGTCGATGCCTTCCTTCCCGGATCACAGATCGCACTCCGGCGGGTTCCCAACATCGACGAGCTGCTCGGCCAGAAGTACGAGTTCAAGATCATCAAGCTCAACAAGCGCCGCCGCAACATCGTCGTTTCGCGGCGTGTCATTCTGGAGCTCGAGCGAGCGGGCAAGCGCGAAAAGCTCATGAAGGACCTGATCAAGGATCAGGTTCGCAAGGGCGTGGTTAAGAACATCACCGACTTCGGGGCATTCATCGACCTAGGTGGCGTCGATGGCCTTCTGCATATCACGGACATGTCGTGGGGACGCATATCGCACCCGTCCGAGATGGTGAGCATCGGGTCGGATGTCGAGGTAAAGATTCTCGATATCGACTGGGACCGGGAGCGTATTTCGCTGGGACTCAAGCAGCTCCAAAGCTACCCGTGGAAGGATGTTGCCGAGCGGTATCCAGTGGGCACTCGCCTGAATGGCAAGGTGGTGTCAATCACGAACTACGGCGCTTTCATCGAGCTGGAGCCCGGTATCGAAGGTCTCGTCCACATCAGCGAGATGAGCTGGACGCGCAATGTCCGGCATCCGTCGAAGCTCGTCTCGATCGGCGAACTGATCGAGGCAGTGGTGCTTAAGGTCGATCCGAACGAGGAGAAGATTTCGCTCGGCATGAAACAGACCGAGCAGGATCCATGGGCGGTACTTCCGCTCAAGTATCCTGTCGGAACTCGCATTACCGGAAAGGTCCGCAACCTCACGAGCTTTGGCGCGTTCGTGGAGATCGAGCCCGGAATTGATGGTCTGATTCACATCTCGGACATGTCGTGGACCAAGCGTGTGCAGCATCCGTCGGAGGTCGTGAAGAAGAGCGACACGGTTGATGTCGTCATTCTCAACATCGATGCGGACAATAAACGCATCAGTCTGGGCCTCAAGCAGGCGGTCGAGGATCCCTGGCTTCGTATCGGCGAAACTTATCCTGTTGGAACAGAGCTTCGCGGCCACGTGGTGCGATTGATGGACAAGGGTATCGTTGTAGATATTGGCAATGACATCGAGGGTTTCGTCCCAGTCAGTCAGCTGAACGTCGGCAAGACCGTAACGAACCCGGCCGATCACGTTTACGAGGGGATGAACCTCGAGCTTCGTGTGCTGGAAGTTGACCCGATCCATCGCCGTATCGTCCTGATGGTGACTGACATACCAGCAGACCAGCCACCGCGTCCGGAGACTCCATCCAAGGTTATTCCAATGGAAGAGGAAGAGGCGCAGCTGATGGGTGCGGTTCCGGACATGGACATGCTCGGCGAGTAATCTCTAATTATCGGGAGAGGATTGCTTCGCAATGACAACGTGTTTTCAACTGATGGACGAACCCCGCCGCGGATGTGCCGAGGCGGGGTTCTGAATAGGAAGGCTGAACAACGGAAGGTTGATTGCCATTTCCTCTGGGGTGAGCTGCGACCTTTCAAACGACGCTCAAGGTATTCTTTGAAGATCCTGTACCAAGACACCGCCCGGCTCGGCTCTGACTGGTGTAAGCCGACCGCGGGTATCCCAGAACGATAGATCCAGCGCCTCACCTGCCCTTACTCCACAGAAAAGAAAATTTCCATCGTCGTTGGTAACGGCTTCCAGCGTCGCTGTCTTGATTCTGAGCTTCGATGTGGAGTCGAATGCATGGTGCTCAGTGAGACGAATTCTGGCGCCGGCCAACGGAATGCCGACGCTGTCTCTCACTACGCCCGTAATAGCCGCAGTGTTCGATGTGCTGTGTGGACAAAGTTCGGAGAAGCTGGCCGGCACACTCAGCGCGGGGAGCGAATCGCTAACTATCTTGACGCTAGATATCGCTCGTTTCGCGTCGCTGCTGTTTTCGAGAAGTGTTGCGGTCACGACTTCACCCCCGGTCTCCTGGATCGCGACGAGGCGCCTCGGTGAGCCACGCTGCAGGCCGCCCATTCCTGGCTCGACCGCCGATCTCATAAGAGGCATGCGAATTACCCATCGCCGAACGATCCATGCTCCGGCGGGAAGGCGAGCAAACTCGACATCGCCGCCAAGAGTACGATTTTGCTCCTCAGAACGAAGTCGGGTGTAGCGGAAGTTGAGCGATCGGAGCTCGTGTGTCGCCTCATCGAACCACAGCGTACCGGCGATGTCAGCGAGCTCTCGCTCAAAAGTTGGTGCGAACGCCAGCCCAACCTCTCCCGGCCTCGCCTTTTCGGAGATGAGTCCAAGAAAGCAATGGTCCGCTAGAAAGCTGTCGGAAAGCAACACATCCGCATCCGGAGCACGATACAAAGCAGCGCCGGTCGGTTCACGTTGCACATACCCTTCGCGTGAAAGCTGGTCTGCCGGCGCACTGACGAAAGGTGTTGCCAGAACACCAGACCGCTCATCCCGTTCCTCGAACACCACGCGCATGGTGCCTGGAGACCGGCGGCGCTTGAAGCGGATGACCTTGCCGAGGAATCGTCTCTCGTTCTGCGTGAGGATGGTCGCGGTCAGCGCCGCTCGCGCGTCTTCCCACAGCAGTGCCACGTCCTGCCCTTTAACCGCGGGCGCGCCACACGTGGACGAGGCGATTACGTGAACCGGCGGCTGCAAAATGGGCAGCGGCAAAACCGACAGGCGAAAGTCTCGCGACTCATGGGCTTTCAGGGTTAGTTGGGGGGTTCGCGTGCGGCTGACGCCAATACGCTTGACATCGATGTAAAACTCACCGGGGTGAGGCGCTCTCAACTCGAAGCGTCCAAACTCGTTTGTCATCCCCGTAACGGCCGCGCGCCCATCGAGAGTGATCACGGTGACAATAGCGCCGGAAACCGGATTGCCCCCGTGCTCCTCCACTACCACTCCGCGCAAAAGCTGTGCGTCAAGGCTTTGCGACGCGACAGCCAGGAGCACCGCCAATAACAAGAGTTGTAGCCTCACCGAGGATACCAGGGGTAAGCGTCGGGGGCAGCCTCCTTTCTCATGGAGACCGGCCGAGCGTGTAAATAAGCAGCACGCCGCGGGCTGCACCCGTACCAAAAAGGGCACCTGCCTCGCCCGGCTTGAGAACGACGATCGTCTCTACGCTTTGCGGGTCGATGTCCTGCAGACTCATCACACGGGCGTCATTTACGTAGACTTCCATGCACCCCCGCGCTACTGGATCGTCCGAGAATAGCGTTTCTCCCCCGACGCCACCGACATTTCCCGTAGCAGCCCGTTCCCTGGTGAGTCGGAGGCAGCTTTCCCGGTCCGCAAGCAGTTGTACGTGCACGCCAGGTATGTTCTGCCAGCGAATTACTTCGATGACATCGCGCGCACCAGGTAAAAGCTTTTCGAAATCACGCCGTCGGATCAAGCGCCCGCTGATCGTCCGGGAATCGAGGGCTTTCACATATTGGCGACGCGCGGTGATACGCTGTTCGGAAAGGGATATCGGAATGACCGTCATCAGGAAGTCGAACTCGAGTGTCTCCGCTGTCCTGAGGAAAAGTGCTGGCGAGCTATCGCTCTTGTATCCGATTCGCCGAGTCCGAAAACTGTACGTTCCCGCAGAAGCAGCGCTCAGAACGAAAGTGCCTCCGGTGTCGGATCTGGTCTGCTGTAGCAGCTTTCCGCTGGAATCGAGTAGAGTGACGGCCACGCCGGTGACAGGCTCTCCCGTCTTCTCGTCGACGAGTTTGCCGCGAAGCGTCTGTGCCCCAAGTGAGGGCGTCAAAATCGCGCACGCCAAAAGGACTGCGAGCAGACGGAACGTCCGGCGCATCAGCAAGTCTCCGGCGAACCAAGGGGTCTCGGGGCTCCGCGCCAAGTCACCGCGTCCGCGAGCAGTGCGCTCTCTGTACGGGGAAGATCGCAACTGGTAGTCAGCCGCACAAGCCGCTACTTTCTCCGCCACCATGACAATGCGAGACAAACTCGAGCTCCTTGAGCGGCGCCGCGTGCAGTCGGAAACCGGGGGAGGCGCCGACCGTCTGAGAAAGCAGCACGAAAAGGGAAAACTCTCCGCCCGCGAGCGGTTGGATGTCCTCCTCGATGAAGCCAGCTTCGTGGAGCTCGATCGCTTCGTCACCGGACGCACTTCACCCGCTGAGGACGACGGGGCCAGCATTTTTGGGGATGGTGTTGTGACGGGTTACGGCCGGATCGACGGGCGAATTGTGTACGTGTTCTCCCAGGACTTCACGGTCTTCGGCGGATCGCTCTCCAAGGCACATGCCGAGAAGATCTGCAAGATCATGGATCTGGCCGTGCGCAACGGCGCTCCGGTGATCGGACTGAATGATTCCGGTGGCGCGCGGATTCAGGAGGGTGTCGTCTCGCTGGGAGGATACGCCGAGATCTTTCTGCGCAACACGCTGGCCTCGGGCGTCGTCCCGCAAATATCGGCGATCCTCGGTCCCTGCGCCGGCGGTGCGGTGTATTCCCCGGCCATCACCGATTTCATCTACATGGTGCGCGGCACTTCCTACATGTTCGTCACGGGTCCCAACGTCGTGAAGACGGTGACTCATGAGGATGTGACGATGGAGGAGCTCGGTGGCGCAGACACGCACGGTTCGACTTCGGGAGTTTCTCACTTCACCTTTGACTCGGAGATCGCGTGTCTCGCCGCTATCCGCGATCTCTTTCGATTCATCCCCTCGAACAATCTCGCTGACCCACCGCGCGGCATCAGTCGCGATTCTCGCGACAGGCGAGATGCGGCGCTGTTGACTGTCGTTCCGGATAATCCGAACAAGCCGTACGACATGCGTGACGTGATAAGCCGGGTGGTGGACGACGCCGGGTTCTATGAAGTGCACCGCGACTATGCCGGCAACATCCTCTGCGGCTTTGCGCATCTGGGTGGATTCAGCGTGGGCATTGTCGCCAACCAACCGAGCGTGCTCGCCGGTGTACTCGACATCAGCGCGTCCCTCAAGGGAGCGCGATTCATTCGCTTCTGTGATGCCTTCAATATTCCGCTCGTTACGTTCGAAGACGTGCCCGGTTTTCTCCCTGGTATCGGGCAGGAACATGGAGGAATCATCAAGCACGGTGCGAAGCTGCTGTACGCGTATTGCGAGGCGACCGTGCCAAAGCTCACTGTAATCACGCGCAAGGCATATGGAGGAGCGTACGATGTCATGAGCTCCAAGCACATTCGGGGCGACTATAATGTCGCATGG
>JACDCM010000258.1 GCA_013817545.1 Gemmatimonadaceae bacterium
TTTAATGCTTCTGCGAGCAGCGCACCGGTGGCGACGTACGTGTACGGAATGTTCGCGGAAGCGCGGTCGGTCCAGTCATGCAGCCGTTTCAGCGACCCGATCCCTTCCCATGTCTTCCAGAGTGCCAAGGTACGCGGCACATCCAGCCATCCTTCTCCCCGAATCAGAACCGTGTCTTTCGTCCCTGACACGGTATCTGGAAGCAGTTTGCGAGCGAAGCCCTGCGTCAGAAGGTAGGGTTCCAGGCCGAGTCGCTCGCCGTAATTGCCCGCAGTGCGGCTGAAGTACAATGGCCGTTCAGGAAAGGTATCCTTTATGATGTTAAGCACGATGAGTTGATCCCGGCTTAGAAATCCGGCAGGTATGGTGGCCAGGATATTTCCCTCGCGGAACAACTGCGCCTGGGGAAGCTCGATGTACGGTGGCATCTTGGCTACATCTGCCAGGCTCATAGCCACCGGCGGACCACTCGGCTTCTTCCAATCCTGTCCCCGGTAGACGGCTGGCCCATTCGCGGCGTCGTAGTCGTAGATGGGGCGGCGGATCATCTGCCGGGCATACCAGTCGGTGTTGAGCAGCGACGTAACGGCGACAACAACATCCTTCCGGATACCCTCCACTTCCTGCGCGTACCAGAGCGGATAGGTGTCATTGTCGCCACCGGTGATCAATACACCGTAGGGCTCCACTGAATTGAGAAGGTCTTTCGCCCAATCGCGGGTTGTGGTGTCGCCCGCGCGTGATGCCGAACTCCAGTTCGTACCGAGGGGAATGAGCGCGATCAGGAGCACGGGCGCCGCGAGAAGCCAACTTCGTTGCCTGGGCGTCTCGAACGATTGCTTGCCAGCGGACACAGTCTCATTGCCAGCCAACGTCGCCAGCGACTCCCATATGTACACAAGTCCGATCGCCACCCAGACGCTCCAGGCCGAGAAGCTCCAGATAAAGAAGTAATCGCGGTCTCGCACCTCGCTCAGGGCGCTGTCTGTTATGCCGAGATGCTGCGCCTGCGTCCATCCGTACTTGAAGTTGAGCAGGTAGATGAACAGAAGCGTGAGCGTAAAGACGAAGGGGCCGTAAAACCAGAATGACTGTCGGTGTCGCCTCCAGTGTACGTACCCGCCAATCAGTCCCAGAACGAGAAAGACCGCAGCGAGAACTGCCTGCCATGCCTGATGCTCGCCATGGGTATCGCGCAGCCACTGCCACTTGAAGTACATCCAGTACATCCCAATCTGCGCACTGAATGGAGCCTGTCGGTTGAGAAGGTTGGACTTGGGATACTGGTCCCGGTTGAAGTGTTCCTTCCACCGAGTCAGCGTCTCCGTGGTGAAGGTACAGGAAGCTTCCAGACGGGTCTCGCAACCAGTCGTCTGCCCCATGTTGATTTCGGGGAAATGAGCGGACCGGATCGGTTGCGTTACGAAGGGCGTGAGTCCAAGAATGGCAGCCGCGATGGCGGTGAGAATGAGACGGTAGCGCAGGATAGTCGCCGGCCTCCGCATGAGCACCGCGATCGCGACGGCCGGGCCGGGCAGAATCCCGGCCATATGATTGGCGTAACCCAGGCCGAGCAGATACGCGATGAGGATCAGATTCTTGTCCGCTCCTCGTGCTTCCGGCGCCTCGAGCCAGCGCAGCGTCAGCCATGCTATCACCGCGAAAATGCCGAGCGAGACAGTGTACACCTTCTCGTTAACTACCGACTGACTCCACACCGTGAACGTTGTGGCGCCCACGAGCGCGGCCACCGCGCCACCGACGATTCGCGGCGACCGGCGTGTTATCCAGCCCGCAAGCACGCGCTCCGCGACCAGGAACCATACCCCAGCCGCGACCGCGCTCGAGATAGCGGCAAGAATGTTTATGCGTTGCGCTACCGACGGTGCGATTGGAATGATCGAGAAGAGCCGGCCAATGAGAATGAAGAGCGGATTTCCCGGCGGATGTGGAAGGCCGAAAGTGTATGCCGCCGACATGTATTCGCTGGTATCCCACATCGCCGTCGTAGGTGAGAGCGTGATGAGGTACAACAGGAAGACCGCGGCCGTCGCGATCCCGGCCGCGAGATACGAGGGGCGGTAGTCGGAGGTCGTTATGCGGGGAGAAGTCATAGGAAGGATTGCGGATTGCGGATTGCGGACTGAACGTGCGCGTGCTGCGTGCTGAACCATGTGCTGCGTGCTGCGTACTGAACTATGTGCTGCGTACTGCGTGCTGCGTACTGAACTATCTACCGCGTGCTGCGTACGGTTCGGTTACGAAACTGCTTATGACTGGGGATGTTAACAGCCTGCATGCGAAATTGTGGCTCGCTCGCAGTTAGCACGCAGCACGCAGTTAGTCCGCAATCCGCTCTGCTAGAATCTCCGCTCCAGAATCAAAAACGACCCAAACACGTTGGTCGATGTCGGCGCCTGGTTCAGCGATAGCGACGGCTCCCGCAAGAGGAATCGCGGCTCGATCGCCGCTTCGATGCGAAAACCCTTTTTCATTCGATGCTCTATTACCACACCTGGAAGCGCCCGGGCAGCGCGCGCGGAGAGCGACAGAAAAGTCCGGGTGTTCAGATACTTTCCAGCCTCGACTTCCGTCCCCTGCAGCAGCGATTCCACGCCGTTGCGGTTGAGTTCACTGGGGATGTCCGACGGATTGATGTTGAAAACATCCAGACCGAGCGAGCGTGTTGCGTCGCTTTGCACTTCCTGCAGCATCGCCCCAAGAGCCACGGCGGCGAGCTGCCGCGTTGCCAGGGCAGCCACGTTGCCTACGAGGTCGCCGCTCCCGCCCCCTTGGCCGGAAAGCGACGAGCCCTGTACCTGCAGCAGCGATGAAGATGATCTTCCGAATGCCAGGTAACTGAGAAGATCCGACTGCGAGATCGGTGGCTGCGCGTCGCTCTCGAGGGTTATTCGCGGGTTGCGTCCGGTTCCGCCAATGACCACGCGAATCGTGACCACCTCGCGTCCGGGGAGGCTTATCTCTCGCTCCCCGATGAGCTGCAGCAGCGGGTTTATCTCGGGTGTGCCGATGAAGATCACCGACCCACGGCTGATCTCGAACTCGCGGCCGGCCACCGAGTACACGCCGCGATCCGCCGAAACTATCCCTTCCAGGGTGAGCGATGACCGCGCCCGATCCACGAAGATGGACAACGGACCCACTTCCTCAGGCGTGAAGATCTCGATGTTTCCCTCCGCCGAGCGAGCGAACGTGCCGCGCGAGATGTGGAGGTCCATATCCACGCGCAGATTCTCGAGCAGCGGCGACTGAGCCGGGAGCAGCGCACGG
Source organism: Gemmatimonadaceae bacterium (assembly GCA_013817545.1). GTDB lineage: Bacteria > Gemmatimonadota > Gemmatimonadetes > Gemmatimonadales > Gemmatimonadaceae > JACMME01. The sequence goes on from JACDCM010000258.1 coordinate 3,292, forward strand.
TCCGCCAGTACCGATGTGTCCATTATGGCGAACACTGCGGGATCGCCCGGTTTCACGGCGGTCTTCGTATCCGGCTTCGGAATGTAGATCACGCCGTGCACCACGTCCGCGCTGCCGTTGATGTACACCGCGTTGAATGGACCGCCAACGGTGAGATCAGCGTTGGCGTCAATGGTGCCTAGATCGTTATCCATGATGCGTGCGTCGTTCACGATGATATCCAGATCGAAGCCCGGCTCCGACAGCTTTGCCAGATCCAGCGAGCCGGCCAACTGCACCACGCCGCCATGCCGTCCGGGTGTATGTCCGATCAGCGAGTCAATTACCAGGGTGTCGCCGGCGATGTGCAGCGCGCCGGTGATGTCACGTAAACGCATTCCTGTCTGCACGACGCGGAGTGAGCCAAGGTCAAGCGCCACCGCCCCGGCCAGCTTTGGACTACTCACAGTTCCGCGTACCGCGATCTTGCCGATCGCCCGTCCCTCGATATCGGCTACGACATCGGTAAAGCGAGGGAGAACCTCGAGCGGAAGGTTATCGGCAACAACGTCCAGTGTCAGTGGCGCATCGCGAAACCTGTCACCCTCCACGCCCGTCAGCGCCAGGTTCACTGGCAGCTTGCCATCAGCGGTCAGTAGCGGCGCTCCGCGGCCTTCGTTCACCACATCCGCATGCGCTACCAGCATCGCGTCCGCATACTGAAATGTCGCCCGTATGTCGGGGAACCCAGTGCCGCGATAGTTGATCTCCTGTACCCCCACGGCGCCCGCGAAGCGCGGGGCGCTCCGCGTGCCCTCCAGTTTGACATCGACGGCGAGAACGCCTTTCGCTTCAATGCCCGTCTGCAAGAGGTCCACGAGATTCGCTATCTGAAACCCCTGAATCTCGACTCGCAAATCGAGCACCCCTTCCGTCGGGAGCAATCCGTCAGCGTAAACGCGTCCGCTGTCGCCGCTACGCAGCTCTACATCATCGAGCTCGATACCGCGTCTGCCCCAACGCACGGTGCCCGGATGCGCGCTGGCCCACAAGGTTGTGTCAAACCGGAGTCGCAGATCCTCGATGTGCAGCTCGTTGTGCTCCAGATGCAGCTCGAAATTCGCCTTGGCGACATACTCCTGATCGTCCGCCTGGATTATCGCCAACTCCAGCCGCCCGTCGGGATCCTGGTATGCGATCCGTACATCCGCGCTGTCCAGCGCGAAACCCCCGGTCTGCAGCCCCTTGAAGCCGCCGCCCAGCGCGATCCCTGCTGTCGGCGTGCCCCAGTTCGTGAGTGCGTATTCGACCTGTCCGCGCTGAATCGTATTGCCCAACACCGCCAGGTCACGCAAAGCGGCGCGGCCGCGAAGATCGAACTGCGCGAGACTTCCACTGATTGTTCCCGCGGTATATACCCAGCCAGCCAGAGAATCCCGCGGGATCGGCGCAATGGAATCAATCTTCAATTCCGGGGCTGGTAAGCCGGTCACTTCACGCTCGACCTCAGTCGCTTTCGCGATGACCGTGCTGTCAGCGCGCGCTTTCGCCATCATGCGAGCTCTGCGTGCCGGCCTCGGCGCCACGCGAGCTGTGTCCGGGCTCCCCGGCAGAAGACTCGAAAAAGCGGACAGCGAATCAATTTCCGCCCGATACACCAATGTGCCCTCGTGCGGGGCGGCCATACCTATGGTTCCGCTCACATCCGCACTTGCGCTGCCGGTTCGCAACACAAGCGTGTCGACTCGCGCGATTCCGTCAGCCACCATGATGCGGGCGCGCGCTGAATCCACAGATACAGTGTCGAACCGTGACTCGGTAAGATCGGTGACGAACGCGGCGCTCATCGTAGCGGGATCGAAGCCACGGCCCTCGGCGCTGGCAGACCCGGTGAGCGACGTGTTGGTCATGCCCGCCACCACGGTGCTCGCGTCGAACGCGGCCATCTGGGCGGCGATGTTGTAACCCGCCTCCTCGCTCGCGATATCGACGGTGCCCGAAATGTCCGCCGCTCCACCGCCAGGGAATGTCAGGTCCGCGTCTACTACGAGACGGTTGAAAGGGCCGCGTATGGAAATCGCGCCGCTGGCCTGTCCTTGAAGACCGAGATCGGGAAAGAACCGTCCAATCGTAGCAAGCGAGACAGGCGTTGCCCGCACATCTACGCGCATCGCACCGATGCCGCCGAGATTCACCTCCGTCAATCCAACCACGTGCGATTCAGCGCCGTTGTCACGATGCACCACGTCCGCATCGGTAAAGAGCCAGCGATCTCCCCCACCGGTCATCGTCGCGCGACCCGTGATCGTCCCCGCGATCGGCAAATCCGCGAGGATCAGCTTGCCGAGGTCGACCTGCACAGGCGAGGCGCGAACTCGAAGGGATCGTGCACGGAAACCTTCACTGCTGAACCCAATCTCCCCGATAGCCGTCAGGCGGCTCTCACCCGAGCGCGTGTCTGCGAAAGCAACCCCCGCATCGACTCGCAACGAGTTCGGCGTCCCAGCCACAGCCGTTCTGCCGCTCAACGTGCCGCGGCGCGGCAGCTCGAGGTCCGGAACCAGCTGCTCGATAAGAGCGGTGCCTAGAGAGCCAAACCGAAGATTCGTGTCATGAAAGCGAACACTGTCGCCGACACTCAAGCCGAAGTCTCCCGTGATCGTGGTGCTGCCGGTTCTAACGGTCGCGTTGCTTGCGATGTATTCCGAGCTGTCCTCGCCTATGAGCGCGTAGAAGTCCAGCGATCCTCCCCCGGCTGATGGCAGGCGGGGGTATAGCCAACGCACATCCGCAAGTGCCACCGTATCGCCATGCAGGCGAACCCAGAGATCTCCCGGATCCAGGTAATAGGTGCCGCTCAGCTTCGAGAGCTTCGACGCCGATAGCTGTGCCCGGGCATCACGCCAGTAGACTGAGTCGTCCACTATGTGAAACGTCCCAGCCAGATCGCGGACG
>JACDCM010000259.1 GCA_013817545.1 Gemmatimonadaceae bacterium
TGGTCCACTTCGACCCGTCCGGGTAGAGGATCCCAAACCGCAGCAAGTCCTCCGGTGGGGGAATTGTATGGCCACGTCGTGAATGATGTTGTCGTAAGCCCGCTGGAGAAATGTCGAATATATGGCCACAACAGGCCGTATTCCCTGCGTGGCCAATCCCGCGGCGAAGGTGACTGCGTGTCCCTCCGCTATTCCGACATCGAAGAATCGGGAAGGATGATTCTTCGCGAAGATGTTGGTGCCCGTACCGCCCGGCATGGCCGCCGTGATTGCGACCAGGTTGGAGCGCTCGGTCCCGAGCTCCGAAAGCCCCCTGCCGAATACAGCGGTGTATGCGGGATTCGCGGACGATTGGGTGCGCTGCTTTCCGGTAGCTGGGTCGTGCCCTGGCGGTAGAGCATGCCATTTTTCGTTATGCTCACCGGCCGGAAATCCCCTTCCCTTCTGAGTGATAACGTGCACGAGGCGCGGAGAGCGAAGGTCGCGCACAACCGTCATGGTGTCGACCAGGAGATCGATGTCGTGCCCGTCAATCGGTCCGAAATAGCGAAACCCCAATTCCTCAAATAGAACTCCCGGAGTCAGAAAGGATTTGACGCTCTCTTCCCACTTGCGAACAAAGCCTCCGATGCTCGAGAACGGGCCCGGCAGATCATCAACGACCTCGCCAATCTTGCTCCTCAGCCGGTTGTACAGGGGGTTGCGTTGCACCGAGCCCAGGTATCGCGACATTGCTCCTACATTGGGAGCAATCGACATCTCGTTGTCATTCAGGATGACGATGATATCGCGATCTGACGCGCCGGCGTTGTTCAGGCCCTCATACGCAAGTCCGCACGTGAGCGCGCCGTCTCCGAGGACGGCGGCGACGCGGAAGTCGTCGCCGTTGATATCGCGTGCCGCAGCCATGCCGAGTGCGGCCGATATGGACGTCGCCGCGTGACCCGCGCCGAAGGTGTCGTAAGGGCTTTCGGTGCGCTTGAGAAATCCGGATAGTCCGTCTTCCTGGCGCAGAGATTCGATCAGACCGTTGCGTCCCGTGAGGACCTTGTGCGGATATCCCTGATGTCCGACGTCCCATACCAATTGGTCGCGCGGGGTATCGAACACGTGATGCATTACGACTGACAGCTCGACAACTCCCAACCCGGCGCCGATATGTCCGCCGGTCCGGGAGCAGACATCGATTAGCCTGGCCCGAATTTCAGCGCACAGGATCCTGAGTTCGTCCCGGCTGAGGGATTTCAGATTGGCGGTGTTGTGTATCCGTTCCAGTATCATTTTTTCCGTTCCACCGAGAAGCGTGCAATTTGCTCGAGTTCATCCGTCAAGAGACCAGCGCCATCGAGGGCGGCACAGGCCTCGTCCGCGAGCGACTGCGCGCGGTGTCGTGCTCCGGCTATCCCGAGGAGCACTGCGTAGGTGCTTTTCTTGAGCGCGGCATCCCGTCCAGCGGTTTTACCCAGCTCAGCTGTCGTGGCCGTCGCGTCGAGCACGTCGTCTGCGATTTGAAACGCCAAACCCAGCGCCACGCCGTATCGACCGAGCGCATCAAGCTCAGCGCGATCCGCGCCTGCGGCGAGGCCGCCTACGCGCACCGCGGCTTCGATCAAACGCCCTGTTTTCGCGCGGTGGACCCACTCGAGCTCGTCGAGGGTGAGGGTGCGCGCTTCCGCGGCCAGGTCCAACAACTGACCACCAACCATTCCGCCAGCTCCCGAAGCACGCATAAGCTCCTGAACAATGACCGCGCACTTCTGTTCAGGCAAGCCGAGTGCCCGCGCTGACGAGAGCGTATACCGTACAGCTAGCGGCACCATCACTACGCCCGCAACGGCCGCCACATGAGGGCCGAACATGCGGTGCGTGGTAGGGCGACCTCGCCGCATGTCGTCATCATCCATGCAGGGCAGGTCATCGTGCACCAGGGAATACGCATGGACCACCTCTACGGCGGCTGCCAATGCCGACGCATCGCCGCGGCCACCCACGGCTCGATAAGCGGATAGCAACAGGATGGCACGAATGCGTTTGCCGGCCCCAAGCAAGCTGTAGCGGATCGCCTGCGCCGCGGCGCCGTTCCCCAAATCCGGAAAGCTCTCGCACAGCTCCTCGATTTGCGCACCGACCGCAATTCGATCGGGGCCGAAGTGAAGCACGGTTGTGTCAGTCACGCAGCGGAGAGAGAGTGAAGCCTCCGTCAGCTCGCTCCATCAGTTGCTTGACCTGTGCTTCCGTTTGCACAAGAGTCAGTTGAGCCACGCGCAGCCGCTCCACCCCTTCCTGAAAGAGCGCCAGCGCGCGATCCAGCTCCACATCATCCCGCTCCAGTTCGGCGACAATGGCGTCGAGGCGGGCCAAATCGGTCTCAAAGGACATGTCTACGCTCCCGAGCGATTGCTTTAAGCATCGTTCTCAACCGATTCCGACTGGTCGGGCTCGCGCGCATCGGAGGTTGCCCGTACCACACCGTCGCTCAGGCGCAGATTGAAGCGCGTACCAGGCGGGAGTGACGCAATACTTGTGTGTGCTACGCCCTCCGGGGACTGCGCCACCGCGTACCCGCGGGTAAGCACAGCGAGCGGGCTCAGCGCATCCAATCGTCCCGCAAGAGACTCGATCCGGGCGCGTCGACGCTCGACGACGCGCCGGCCCGCCAGAGACAGATCGCGCGCGGCACGTTCACCTGCCCTCCTGGCGAGCACGGCCCGACGCTTCAAGGCGGAGCGCAGGGTCATCGCGCATGAAGTGAGAGCCGCCTGCATATCCGCGAAGAGCGGGATTGCCGCTTCCGCTGCCGCGGACGGAGTGGCCGCACGAAGGTCCGCGACCAGATCACAGAGCGTGATGTCTATTTCGTGACCAACAGCGCTTATCGTCGGGATGGGGCAATTCGCGACTGCACGCGCGACACGCTCGTCGTTGAAGGCCCAGAGGTCTTCCCGTCCGCCGCCACCCCGACCGACAATGAGAATGTCCGCACTACCCCAGCGCCCAACCTTCTCGATGGCCGCGACGATCTGCTCCGCGGCGCCATCCCCCTGTACTCTCGCGGGAACGATGACTATCTCCACGTCGGGGGATCTTCGCCGCGCGACGGCGATGATGTCGCGTAGCGCGGCGCCGTCCAGACTGGTTACTACCGCTACGCGACGCGGAAACGGTGGCAGCTTTCGCTTGCGGCCAGGCGCCAGCAGTCCATCCTTTTCCAGTCGGGCTTTGGCCGCCTCCATCGCTTTTCGCCACAAGCCATCCCCAATCCCGTCCAGCGCCGAGACGACAAACTGCATGTCGCCGCGCGCGGGATAGACAGTGAGCTGGCCCAGCGCGACGATCTGCATACCTTCGTCCGGGGCCACCGGTATCCCAAACCGGTCGCGTGACCAAACCACGCATTTGACCTGCGCCTTCTGATCCCTGAGGCAGAAGTACCAGTGCCCATTCCGGTGCGCCTTGAAATCCGTCACCTCTCCGCGGATCCACAATGGAGCAAACGCACCCTCGATGACATCCCGGGCAATGCGGGTGAGCGTCGTGACCGAGACGGCAGCTTCGGGTGCCTCACCCGGTATGCGTGACGCACTGGAGTGTTCTGCTCCACCACTCACTGGTGCAGACCGCTTTTCATTGACTGTCGCGCGCTCAGGTACTTCTCCAAACAGATCGAAAGGTTTCGTGGCCTGTGAGGCGACTTCGCGCCGCGGCTCAACGCGACGAGGCATCAGCTGAGCTCGCGCTCCGCGGCGCGAACGGTGTTCCGGAGGAGCATCGCGATGGTCATTGGTCCAACCCCGCCGGGTACGGGCGTGAGCTTGGACGCCACCTCGCGCACGCTGTCGAAGTCGACGTCGCCAACGAGCCTGTGCCCCTTTGGCGCAGACGCATCATCCACACGGTTAATGCCAACGTCTATGACGACGGCCCCGGGCTTGATCATGTCCCCGCGGAGCATGTTCGCCTTACCGGCCGCGACGATAAGAATGTCCGCGCGTTTCGTGAAGTCCGGCAGCGACTTCGTCCTGCTGTGGCAAACGGTGACCGTAGCATTCGCACCAGGCTGATTCTGGACCATGAGCGCAGCCATCGGTTTTCCAACGATATTGCTCCGTCCAATGATGACACAGTGGAGCCCGTCCGTCTGCACGCCCGAGCGCACAAGCAATTCGCGTACACCGGCCGGCGTTGCGGGTACAAAACCATCGGTGTCGCCAATCAGCATCTTTCCAACATTCACCGGATGAAAGCCATCCACATCCTTTTTCGGATCGATGCGCCGAATTACAGCATCAGCGTCAAGGTGCTTAGGGAGCGGCATTTGTACGAGAAAACCGTGAATAGCAGGATTGGCGTTGAGCGCATCGACTTGCGCCAGCAGCTCCTCCTGCGAAATCGTAGCTGGGAGCCGGACCGTGACGCCATGCATTCCAGCAGCTGTGCACGCCTTGTCCTTGTTTCGAACATACACGGTGCTGGCGGGATCATCGCCAACCAGAACCACAGCCAGGCCGGGTTGCAATCCACGCGCCGAAAGCGAGGCGACATCCCGCGCTACCTCTTCGCGTATCGTCCTGGCGATCGCTGCGCCGTCAATCAGCTCAGCGGGCAAAATCCACCGTCCGGGTTTCGCGTATTGCCACGACCTTGATCTGACCGGGATACTGCAGCTCCGACTCTACCCGCCGCGCTATCTCCTCGGTCAGGGAAGCCATCTGGATATCGTTGATACTTTCCGGATTGACGATCACCCGAATTTCACGACCGGCCTGAATGGCGAACACCTTCTCGACTCCATCATAGCTCGACGCGATCCGCTCGAGACCTTCCAGCCGTTTCACATAAGTCTCAAACGCTTCGCGGCGGGCACCGGGACGCGAGCCCGAAATCGCGTCCGCTGCCTGTACCAGCACTGAAATCTCGCTTTCGTGTGGCACATCGTCGTGATGAGCGGCGATGCAGTTGATAACGAGGGGATGTTCACCGTACTTCGTGGCCATTTCGACACCCAATTGTACGTGAGTGCCCTCGTGCTCATGAGTAAGCACCTTGCCGACGTCGTGCAGCAGCGCGCCACGCTTGGCCATGGTGACGTCGAGGCCCAGCTCTGCCGCCATGATTCCCGCCAGCCAGACGACCTCTTTTGAATGATTCAGGATGTTCTGGCCGTAACTGGTCCGGTACCGCATCCGTCCAACCAGGCGGATGAGCTCCGGGTGCATGCCGTGAGCGGCCGCCTCGTACGCGGCTTGCTCCCCCAACTCCTGAATGGCCACGTCGACTTCCTTGCGCGACTTGGCCACTACCTCCTCTATCCTTCCCGGGTGGATACGGCCATCGGCCACAAGCTTGGTGAGCGCTACCCGGGCGATTTCGCGCCGTATCGGATCGAAGCCTGAGACGACTACGGTATCCGGCGTATCGTCGATTATGACGTCGACACCCGTCGCCAGCTCGAAGGCCCGAATGTTCCGACCCTCGCGGCCGATGATTCGACCCTTCATTTCGTCGTTCGGAAGCGCAACAGACGAGACTGTGATCTCAGCAGTGTGATCTGCGGCCACCCGCTGAACGGCCAGCGCCACGATTTTTCTGGCCTCACGATCCGCGTTGCGTCTGGCGGTCTCGCGAATCTCGCGTAAACGGTTGGCTGCATCGGCGTGAGCTTCTTCCTCCATCCGGTGCATCAGCTCAGCCTTCGCATCCTGGGCCGACATCCCGGCCAGTTGCTCGAGCCGTCGGCGACCTTCCCCGGTCATCCGATCGATCTCCTGCTCCCGGTCGAGGATCGACTTCTCCTTTCGCCCGAGCTCACTTGCGCGACGCCCGATATCCTTGTCCCGCACATCCAGGGTATCGAACTTCCGGTCCAGGATCGTTTCACGTTCCTGAAGGCGCCGTTCGCCGCGCTCGATCTCCTCGCGTCTCTTGGAGGACTCCTGTTCCCACTGCTCGCGCAGCTTGAGCATTTCCTCCTTACCGGAGACAACTGCGCTTTTCCGAAGTGAGTCAGACTCGCGTTGAGCTTCGTCCAGTATCCGCCGGCTAGTTTCCTCCGCGGTGGTCCGGGCCTCTATGTGACGTTTCTTCTCGGCGCCGACACCATACCTTTGTCCAAGAAAAAAGAATGCCGCGGAGGCGACAACCAGAAGCGCGCCACACGCGGCCATGATGGCAGTTTCGTTCATTCTATCTATGCTCCAGC
>JACDCM010000031.1 GCA_013817545.1 Gemmatimonadaceae bacterium
GATCCAGCTTGTATCGGTAGCGGTTGGCGATGCAGTAGCGTGAATGCGAATCTCGCCATCCTTTCCGCTTGCCAATACCGCCGAGGCGCAACCTGTCAACTCGTGGAAGCCCGCCAGAACGCTATTCAGCCTTGGCATGGCGATTCAGCGTCATGCGCACAACGTTGCCGTTGTTATTGAAAGACTCGATGCGGTCCATGAGCTGCGTCATCAGAAAAAGTCCGCGTCCGTCCTCCCGTGTGATGTTTTCGGGGAGCGTCGGGTCACGCAGGCTATGCCGAAGGTCAAAGCCGGGCCCCTCATCCCGGATCTCTATGACGACGCGCTCGTTGTCGATGGCGGAATGCACGTAAACCTGCTTGACCGGATCTTCCTTGTTCGCCCTCAGTATTGCGTTCGCCAACGCTTCTGAAAGGGCGACCGGGATGTTGAGCGAGCACTTGGAGGATGGAAATGCAACTTCCCTGCACTGCCTTTGAATCAATCCAACGATACCTTCGATAAACCGGATATCGCTCGGGGCGTACAGCTCGAGGGTAAGCCGGAGTTGCAGTGTGTCGATGTACTCGGCACTCATCCGCGTCTCACTCTCCGGCGCGCGACAGTAGAAAGGTGTGTTACTCTGAACGGCAAGGAGCGCGTCCGTCAGAAAGTCTCGAGGGCGCGCTCTCGCGTATCGGCGATCTGGAAGAGGGTGTCGAGCTTGGTCAGCTCAAAAAGCGTCCTGAGGTCCTCGTTCAGGTTGGCGAGACGGAGCTCCCCGCCCTGCTCGCGAATCTTCTTGGATAACGAGACCAGAACGCCCAGTCCGGAGCTATCGATGTAACCCGTCTGACTGAAGTCGATGAGGAATTTGCGCTCGCCGCGCTCGAGCTCATCCAGAACCTTCTGCTTGAGCTCCTGCCTGTTCCCAACGATGAGCTGACCTTCCACGTCAACCACGACCACTTCTCCCTGCTTTTTGATCGCGAAACTCATAACGTTTTCTCCAGAGGGGAAACCAGGTGTAGCTGTTGCGTGTCGCAATTCGTCGCCTGCAGCGCCGTAATTGCGGCCACATTGATAATGTCATCCGAGGAGGCGCCGCGCGAGAGATCACTGCACGGCCTGGCGAGTCCCTGGATGATTGGGCCGATCGCCTGAGCACCCCCGAGCCGCTCTACCAGCTTGTACGCAATATTGCCGGCTTCCAGCGAAGGAAACACAAGCACGTTCGCACGTCCGGCAACAATGGATCCCGGAGCTTTGCGCCCACCGATCTCGGGTATCAGCGCGGCATCTCCCTGCAATTCTCCATCCACCACCAAATCCGGAGCGCGATCACGAAGAAGTTCGAGCGCTTTTCCAATTCTGGTAACGGATGCGCCGCTACCGCTACCCTTGGTGCTGTACGACAGAAGCGCCAGCCGCGGCTCATCACCGACGATTAGGCGTCGATCAGCCGCCGCCGCGATGGCGATATCCGCGAGCTGCTCTGGAGTAGGGTCCGGAACGACAGCACAATCGGTGAAAGTGATAACTTCCTCGAAAGGCCCGCGGAACGGCGACGTAACCATGTAGAACGCACTGGAAACAGTAGTGACGCCATGGGCCGGCCCCACGCACCATAGTGCGGCTCGCAGAACAGTGGCTGTCGCTGTAACCGCTCCGGCTACCGAGCCGTGCACCTCGCCCAGTCCAACGAGTCCCGCGGCGAAATACAGCGGAGTGCGAGCCAGCTCCATCGCCTTTTCGTGGGTCAGACCCTTCTCGCCACGCCGTAATACCAAAAGGTCCGCCACGGCAGCAGTCCTCGGGTCAGTAGCCGGATTGAGGACTTCTACGCCGCGCGCGTCAGCGCCGTGGCTGGTGTGACCCGTGGGATCGACAATGAGGTCCGCTTCCACCACACGCTCCGCGCTAAGATATCGAACGGCGGCCAACGTGCGTTCATCGACACTTTCCGGAAAGACGATCCGACGCCGTGCGCCATGCGCACGACTCTGAATTTCAGCGATCCAGCTCATTTCATTTCGTACCTATCGCGGATTTCCCGCTCGACGATCGGATGCACGAGATCCGACAAGTCACCACCGAAGCGCGCAACTTCGCGAACAATGCTCGAGCTCACGAAGGTGAGGTCAAGCGACGGTACCATGAAGAGCGTTTCGAGGTCCGGCATGAGATGCCGGTTCATGAGCGCCATCTGATACTCGTACTCGAAATCGCTCACAGCTCGCAGGCCACGGATACTGAGTGTGGCGCCCACCTCTCTCGCGAAGTCTACCAGCAATCCCTGAAACTGTCTGACCAGCACGCGGGGATTGTCACCAGCTGCCTCGCGAATGAATCTCATGCGATCGTCGAGGGGGAAGAGCGGCTGCTTCGCGACGTTGGTGGCAACGGCGACGACCAGCGTGTCTACGAATGACAGGCTGCGCCGAATGACGTCCTCGTGACCGCGGGTAATCGGGTCGAAGCTGCCGGCGTACAGCGCTATCTTGGCCATTGGACCTTGGATGAGGATTAGGAGGGTGCAAGCCGAAAAATACGCGAGACCATGCTATCCAATAGTTGCGTTTCGTGCCTGCTCTCCGCGATAGAACGTGACCGCCGTGTCGCCGTATCGTCGAGTGTCTCCGTACTTGGGAAGCGGGTCGGTGGTGGAGTGCTCCACAGATAGCACGCTGCCGAAGTGGAAGGCGAACCAGGCTTCAACCACACGTCCAGCCAACCCCTGGTGGTACGGCGGATCGGCAAAAACGACGTCGTAGGCACCCACCTCGAGATTCTTGATAAAATGCAGCGCGTCCGCCCTGTGGACACGAACCGCATCGCCAGTGGACAGTCGCTCCACATTATCTCGCAAAGCCGTCAGGCTCTTCGCACTGGTCTCCACAAAGTCTACGGAAGAGGCTCCTCGCGACAGTGCCTCGAGGCCGAGGGCGCCAGATCCTGCGAAAAGATCCAGTACGCGCGCACCGGGCAGGTCGTTCTGAAGAATATTCATCCATGCTTCTCGAACACGGTCTCCGGTAGGCCGCACGTCCATGCCCGGCGGCGCCAGAATTTTACGGCCGCGCCAACGGCCACTTACGATTCGCACCGGTTAGAGGCGAATAGCTGCAAGTTTGGCCTGAAGTCGTTTGCCGCCGTTCCAGTCGTCGCTCTCCAGGCGAAAGGCGATGTCGAAGGACGTGCCGACAGGGATGGTCCGCGCCAGAGACGCCAGCCCAAAGCCAATCGCATCGAGCTCGGCTCCGTCGGCGGAGAGACGCAGCTTTGCGTGTCCATCGCCGACTGTGCGCACCGGACAGGCGAGCATCACATTGCGAGTGACGAATACTGGACTTGGATTTCCCGTGCCGAAGGGCTCGAAATGGCGAAGCAACGACTCCAGACCGACGTTGGCGTCCGACAGTGGGATTGCGAGATCAATGCGAAGTTCGTGGATGAGATCGTCAGCGGTGAGCCGGTCAACAGCCACCTGATTGAAGCGCTCTGCGAAGTCGGCCACACGGTCTGTGCGCACCGTGACTCCCGCGGCTGCCCGGTGACCACCAAAACGGACAAGCAGATCGCGGCAATCGCTCAGCCCGGCATGCAGGTCGAACGACGGGATCGATCGACCCGAGCCCTTCCCTTCCTCACCACTTAGAGCGACGAGGACCGTGGGCCGGCAGACATGTTCCACCACACGGGATGCCACTATTCCGATGACGCCGGGATGCCATCCATGCTCAGCGAGCACCAGACCGTAGGTAGAATCGAGATCAATCCGATCAACCATACGCATGGCTTGAGTGACCGTATCGCGATCTATGGCCTGGCGCCGGCGGTTCAACTCTTCCAACTCGCGAGCGATCGCGTTCGCTTCATTCTCGCTGTCGGTCATGAGCAGCTCCACGCCTCGCAGCGCGTGCGCCAGCCTGCCAACGGCATTCAGTCTCGGAGCCAAAACGTAGCCGACGCGTCCAGCCGTCAGCGGCTTGCCTTCGAGTCCCGCTGCGCGTATGAGCGCCAGAAGCCCTACGTTTTCGGACTCGGCCATAACCTTCAGGCCATACCTTGCCATGATGCGATTTTCGCCGCGCAACGGAGCGATGTCAGCGATGGTTGCGAGGGCGACGAGGTCAAGCATTCGGTAGATGAACCCGTCACTCTGAGCAAGGGCTTTGGCGAGCGCTAACGCAAGCTTGAAAGCGATTCCGACAGCCGCCAGCTCCTTGTCCGGATAGCCGCATCCAGGTTGTCTCGGATTGAGCACGGCTATGCAGTCGGGCAGTGGCCCGCTGGGCAAGTGGTGGTCGGAAATGATGACATCTATGCCGGCATTTCTTGCGGCGCGCACCGGCTCGACGGCGTTGGTCCCGCAGTCGCACGTCACCAGGAGCGTTACACCTGCCCCAATTGCGGCTTTCACTCCCGCCATGGAGAGGTCGTACCCGTCCTCAATGCGTCGCGGAATGAACGGCATCACGCGCGCTCCAAAGGCGCGCAGCGTGCGAACAAGTATCGTAGTCGAGCAAATGCCGTCGACGTCGTAGTCGCCATGGATGCAGATAAGCTCGCCATCGCGCACCGCGCGCACGAGCCGGCTGATGGCATCGCTCATGCCGAGCATCAACGCCGCGTCGTGAAAATGCTCGAGCCGTGGCCGCAGGTATCTCCTGGCGCTCTCCAAATCGGCATACCCACGCCGGACAAGGAGGCTGCATGCGTGCTCGGGAAGGTGCAAGGCAGCCATTAGTGCGGCGACATCTGCGTAGTTCGGAGCACTGGGGAAGGACCACCGCGTGACGCGCTGGGTCACACGCGCGGAATCACCGCTGTCGGGAATGGCAGGAGCGGCAAGTGAAGGAGTGGCTGTCACAATGCGAAAGCTACCGGCACAGCCAACACCCAACAAGCATCATACCGACGCGTGTAGAAGCACTCCGCATCCTTCGCAGGATTCAATGGAATTTCCCGCCATTATAGCACTGCGACGCTGCATTGGAATCGAAGTATGGCATCGTCCGCAGGAACCATCGTGGATTGGTACAAGGGCAGCCAGCGGGCCCCGCGACCTCAGCCTTTCATACTTCCCAAGAATGGACCGTGACACCTTGACCGCGCTCTCCGCCCGCTTCGATCTCGCAACCGCAAGCTCGGCGGCCCTGGTCTTCTTCTCAGCGGAGAGGGTGGCTCGTGGCTGGACTTGCCGCTCGTCGATCTCGGCGAGCTCCAGCTCGCACGTATCAATGCCCTGTTGAATTTCGATCACTCTTCCATTGAGCGCGAGCTGCTCTTTTTCGTCCGCGGCAAGTACTCGCTGAACGAGATCCATCTCAGTCTTGGCAGCGTTTGCATCGCGAGCCTTTCTGATGTGATCGACGTGCGCCAGACTGCGCTCCTGCGTTCGCCTGTGCTCATCGATCTTGTTCTGCAGCTCACGATTTCGCGCGGCAGTGCCTTCTATTTCCCTGCGCAGCCGCTGAATTGATTCGACCGTGGCAACTCGTTCGCGATCCAGCTCAACCTCACGTTCGCCTATATCGCGAATCAAATGTTCGATTCGGTCGACTTCAACGTCGTCGCGCTGGAGCGCGATCAATACTGGAAGATCAGGGTGCACATTTACTCCATTGATCGGGAAGCCTTGCCAACAGTACCCTTGCAACCAAGCCGCGCGGATCGTTTCTGCAGTTCGCCGCGTTCGCGGTTGTAGTCGTCCTTGGTCGAATCTGATGCTCCACTCTGCAGACCCTCCAGCTCGGTGAACCGCGCTTGAATAGTGCGGCACTCCAGGCGGCGCAGGCAGTCGTCCACCGTTTTGCGTACATCCATCACCACGTCAGGCTCTTCCACAAGCGGCCGAAGCGCGTCCACCGCATGAGGCGGTACAAGATCGGTCACTTCGTCAAGCGCGGTGCTCGGGTCCGAATCGAGCAACGCCTCGAAGATCGCTCTGTAGCTCTCCTCATGGAAATCCCCGGGACCTACCCGTTCGGCGATGTGCTCGATCTCGTCCCGATAGTGCAGCATGACGCGCACCAACTCCCTCTCGGCTGATGCGCCCTGATCGGGAGCACGCGGCCGATTCCCTCCATACGCACGGTTCGTGATTCGTGGTGAGCGCTTCTCGTCGCGACCAGCAACCGGGGCGGACACTGGACGTCCGCCAGGCGCGTCAACCTCGCGCTGCAGAAGCTCCTTCCGCACTCCGGTCACTTCGCTCGCGCGAGTCAGGTAAAGATCGCGTGTGAGAGCATCCTTGGTGAGTCTGATGGTCGGGAGCAGCCGGTCGAGCGCCCGGCGCTTTTTTTGAAGATCGCTGAGCCATCCTCCGCGCTCCAAAAGCTGAATTTTGCGCTCGAAAGCATCGATAGCCTGGCCGATAGCCTTGAGCAACGCCTCTCGTCCATTGCGCGCAACGAAGCTGTCAGGATCCTCCCCTTCCGGAAGCGTCACGACCTGGACGGAAAATTCGTGGCTCAGCAACTCGTCCGCGGCCCGGAATGTGGCCTTGAGTCCCGCACGGTCGCTGTCGTACAGGAGCAGTACGTTTCTGGTGAACCGCCGAAGCAGCGCCGCCTGCTCGGTCGTGAATGCGGTTCCGAGAGGCGCGACAACCCAGTTGATCCCGGCGCTTGCGACTCGCACAACGTCGGTGTAGCCCTCGACCACCAGTACGCGATCCTCCCTCCGTATCGCCTGCTTGCCACGATGCAGATTGTACAACAGGTGCGTTTTGGAGAACGCGGGGGTATCGGGCGAGTTGAGATATTTTGGCTCACCCGTTCCGGTGACCCGGCCTCCGAAACCGGCATGGCGGCCGCTCGCGTCATGAATCGGGAATATGAGCCGGCCTCGAAACCGGGGGTGCAGTTCTCCGCTCTCCTCACGCCGCGCCAGCAAGCCAGCTGCCAACAGCCGATCATCGTTGTAGCCGAGCGCGCCAAGATGCGATCGCATGGCCTCCGCGTTGCGTGACGCAAAGCCAAGCTCGAACTCGTCCGCATCTTCGCGCGTGAGTGAGCGAGAGGCCAGATACTCGCGCCCGGGCTTGCCTTCGCTTTCCTCCCACAAGGTGCGACAAAAAAATTCGGCTGCTGCCGAATTCACCTCCCAGAGCGGATCACGCTCGTCCGGCGCGCTTGCGCGAGCGTCTGTTTCACGAACTTCGATTCCGGCACGCTCCGCCACGTAACGCACCGACGAGGGCCAGTCCAGACCGAGATGCTTCTGCAGGAAGTTGAATACATCGCCTCCAGCCTGGCACACAAAACAGTAGTAGATGCCTCTCTTCGCCGAGACCGAAAAGTTGCGGTGCTTTCCCTGATGAAAAGGACAAGCGCCACGAAAATCAGCGCCCATTCGCTTGAGATTCACATGCTCGCCAATGATCTGCACAACATCGGCTGCTTCGCGCACCCTGTCTATCGTCTCCGGAGTAATCATGACAGTTCCGCGACGGTCACGCCTGTGCCTCCCTCGTTCCACGCTCCGAGCCGAAACGCTCTCACACGCGAATCCGCGCGCAGCATTTCCGCAACGCGCATGCGCAATGCGCCAGTACCCTTGCCATGGATAATGCGCAGCGTCTTGAGATCGGCACGAATGGCGTTGTCGAGTGCCGGCAAGACGATGCTGTCAATCTCGTCAACTCTCAAGCCTCGAAGGTCGACATCGGTGGGTGCCGCTACCTCGGGAATGTCTCCAAATGCTGCACTCGGGAGTGTCTCGATGCGCGTATCGGGAACAGATACAAGCGATGATCGCGAAACGGTGAGCTTGAGTGCGCCAACTACCACTGTCGCATCCGGGCCACGAAATTCCACTATCCGTCCAAGCCGGCCACCCAACGTAGATACCTCCACCGTCCCGCCTACGGCGAGTTCCGTTGGAGCCGCAACTGCTTCACCTCGAGTACTGTGGATCTCCGCGCCGAGCGCCTCAAGGCGCTGAGCTTGCTCTCCCGCCAGTGTCTCCACGTACCGGCGTGCATCCCGAACGGCGGCATCGGCACCACTCGCGACCGTCTCCTGCCGAAGGGAGCGCACTACCTCTTCGACCTGGGCTCGGGCTTCCAGCAGGTACGAACGGGCATCTTCGCGCCCGCGCTTCTCCAACACACGCGCCTCTTCCCGTGCCCGCCGCTCACGCTCCGCGACGATATCGACGCGCGTTTCGAGATTAGCCGACAGCTCGTTTGCGGCGGTCTCTCGTTCTGCCAGCTCGGCATCGCGCAATTCCAGGCTGGCGAGAAATGCTCCAATATCTCGCTCACCTTTTGGCAGGCGCTCCTCAGCGCGCGACAAAATGTCGTCCGGAAGGCGCAACCGGCGCGCGATGCTCAAGCCATATGAGCGCCCCGGAATTCCCTTTATGAGCCGGTACGTCGGCGCCAATAGCTTTTCGTCGAACTGGAGCGAAGCGTTTACCACGCCCTGAAACTCCGTCGCCAGCAGTTTGAGAGCACCGAGGTGTGTAGTCGCGATAGTAAGAGTGCCGCGACGCGTCAATTCCTCGATGATCGCGCCACCCAAAGCGGCCCCTTCGGCGGGATCGGTGCCGGAACCAAGTTCGTCTACCAGCACGAGCGAGTCGGCCGTTGCGCGCTCGAGTATCTCGCCGAGATTCTTGAGGTGCGCGCTGAAAGTTGAAAGGCTCGCCTGAATTGATTGCTCGTCGCCGATATCGGCGAATACGTCATCGAACACGGCTACGCTGCTTTCGTCTCCAACCGGAGCCGGAATGCCGGCCTGCGTCATGGCGGAAAGAAGGCCGATCGCCTTGAGTAGTACGGTCTTGCCACCCGTATTCGGACCCGAGAGCAACAGCGTACGCTCCAACGCTTCCATCGTGAGATCGAAAGGTACGACCTCCCCGCCACGTGCAAGCAATAAGGGGTGTCGAGCATTCCGAACGGAAAATCCGTCCGAAGGGTAGCGGAGTGTTGGTGAGGCGCAGTCGAATTCCTGCGCAAAACGCGCACGGGCATACAGCGCATCAAGCTCGACGAGCGCTTCCAGCGCATCTGTGAGGACTTCATGATGCGGACGCAATTGGTCCGTGAGTGCATTCAGGATTCGCTGTACTTCCCTCGTCTCATCGGCCTCCAACGCGCGTATGCGATTCCCGAACTCCACGGCTGCCGGCGGTTCAATGAAAAGCGTTCCTCGCGTAGCGGATTCGTCATGGACGATGCCACCTACGGCGCCGCGCCCCTCGCGCCGAACCGGTATCACGTAGCGTCCATTGCGCACGGTCACCGACATGTCTGCCACGCGCTGGTGCGGCTCCAGCCGCGCCATTGCTCGCTCGAGAAGCTGGATGAGCTCGCCCTGCGCGCCTCGCAGCTCCCTGCGGACGCGGCGCAGATCCGGAGAAGCACCATCGCGAACGCCCGCATCTACGTCGATAGCGCGGTCGATCGCTGACTCCAGGCCACTCTCAGCAACAAGGCGCCCCGAGTGTATTGCGAGAACGGCGATCGCAGCGGCCGGCCGCCGCTGATCGGTGAGGGCATCTCTGGTAAGACGCGATGAGCGCAGAAGCACCGCTCCCGCCAGCAGCTCAACCGGAGACCAGACACTTCCAGCCGCACGGAGCCGCTTGAGCGCAGCCGCGGTGTCGGGTACCGGTTCCATGCGCCACGGAACGTCGGAGGATGTAAGCGCGCGCGCAGCCGTGACCAGTTGATGCTGCGAGGTTATCCAGGAACGATCGGACGATGGAGCCAGCTTCCGCACCCGAGCCGCGCCCAGCTCGGACGACGCACGCTCCGCCACGTGCGCGAGCACGCGCGGAAATTCCAGTACGCCGAGCGCGTGCTCGTTCATGAGACTGGCGCGGGATGCAGGGCCTCGAATGGGCGATTCCAGCGGCAACGTGACCGGTGCGCGCTGCGCGGTGCTCGGTGTCCGGTTGGCACTACGCGGTTACCGGGACCCGGGCACCAATCACCGGGCCTGGAACGGCTATACGAAAGGGGCCGATACACGCGTCAGCCCCGTTTTCCCAGCTCCTCGCGCGCGAGAGCGTTGATTCTCGAGCCATCGGCGCGCGCTCTGAACGGTGCCATTGCTTTCATTACGGCACCGATATTCGCCGCTCCCTCGGCGATGGCGGCCTGCACCGCGGAGCGCACCTCGTCGTCGCTTGCCGACGCCGGCAGATATTGCTCGAGGAGCAAGGCTTCGGCGCGTTCCTTGTCCGCGAGATCGGCGCGCTTGCCTGCCTCGAACATCTCGATTGATTCACGCCTGCGTTTTATCGACTTGCGCAAGACGTCCAGCACGTCTTCGTCGGCAGGCTCACGACGAAGCTCGATCTTCTTGTTCTTGATGTCGGCGAGGATAGTCCCGAGAACAAGCGTTGCAGACTTGTCCCGCGCTTTGCGCGCGACGTTCAGATCGGATTGGAGACGCGCAAGAAGGTCGGGCACTTAACTCACGTGATTGGCAGGCAAAGTTACTCCGCATTCGGTAAGAGTGCCAACAATATAAGAATAGGAACCTGGCACCAGGAACCAGCACCACGCTCCAGGCGCTATTTCTTGTTCCTGGTTCCTTGTTCCTGCAGTTCTGTCAACCTGGCGGCCAACGCAGCGTCCGGCCGCCGAGCAGGTGGAGGTGAACATGGAAAACCGTCTGACCCGCGGCCGCATTCGTATTTATGACTGTTCGGTAGCCTGAATCCGCGATCCCTTCCTTCCGAGCTACATCCGCCGCGAGGAGTGAGAGTTTGCCTATTGTCGCCGCATCTGACGCGTCGTTGAGCGTGGCGATGTGCTCGCGAGGGATGATCAGCACGTGCACTGGCGCCTGGGGATTGATATCCCGGAACGCAATACAGTCCGGCGTCTCGGCAACGATTGCAGCCGAAACCTCACCGCGGGCAACGCGGCAAAACAGACAGTTGACGTCATTCATTCTGATTCCCGAATACGGTTAGTGCCGCCCGAATGGTCGCAAGCGCCGCGATGCCGGCAGTTTCAAAGCGGAGTGTATGCTCGGCCAGCGACACCGGTTCGAAGCCGGCATTCATGAAGGCAGAACGCTCATCCATGTCCATGCCTCCTTCCGGACCGAGCGCTACCACGATTGGTGCAGTGAATTTCTTCGAAAGAATCGGCGGCCCGTCGGCATCCAGCAGGTAGCCTGATGATGTTGCGGCTGCCGCAATAGCTCGCTCAACGGATGCGTCGGGATGCAGTACCGGCAGCCAGCTGCTTCCACACTGTTTGAGGGCGGCAACCATTCGGCTTCTGACCTTTGCCTGGAAGCCTGTACCTTCACCCCTGGGAGATACGCTGCGAGAGCGGCGCCAAATTACAGGACGCCAACTCGAGATTCCCAATTCGACCCCCTTTTCCGCGAGCCAAAGCATACGATCGCGATCGGCCACGGGTACTAGAAAGTGAATCGGCGCAGGTGGCTCGCTCGTGGACACCGTATCGACGTCCGCCGTCGCTTGACCTTTGGCAAGCTTGACAAGCGTACCGTGCGCTACGGATCCTGACCCATCTACGATCCGGACGCGCGAGCCAACATCCACTCGGCGAACACGCGCATGATGCGCTTCGTCAGCCCCAAGACTGACGCTCCGTCCTGCCAACAGCGGCTCGCCGGAAAAGAAGGTAACTACCGCGGGGCGATCGACGCGCTCCACCAGTCTCCTTCAGTATCTTCGGCCTCGAGCATCCATCCCCCTGCGGTAAGCAAATCCATGATAGTCGAGCGTTCCTCGGTGAGCATGCCGCTAAGAATCGCTCGGCCGTCATTGCCGAGCGCAGCCCGTATAGCCGGCAGAAGGAGCAGGACTGCTGAAGAGATTATGTTCGCCAGGACTACGCGCACCGGAGCCACGAGCGGAAGCAGCATAGCCGCGTCTCCCTCCAGCACCGCCACGCGACTGTCAACACCATTCCGCTTCACGTTCTCCTCCGCATTGCCAATAGCGTCTGGATCCATCTCGATTGCAAATGCCCGGGATGCGCCGAGTTTGACGGCGGCAATGGCCAGCACGGCGCTGCCGGCTCCCAAATCCGCCACGGCGTCTCCCGGCCTGATGACGCTCTGCATAAGTCGTAGCACTCCGCGAGTTGTGGGATGCTCACCAGTGCCGAACGCCATGGCTGGCTCGATAACTATCGTGGAGGCTGCATCATACGACGCGTCCACTAGCCACGGTGGAGTTATGACGAGAACGCCCACACGTTGAATGCCAACCTGGGTTACCCACGCGCGATCCCAATCAACCTCGCCCAGATCATCACAGTCGAGCGCCGCCTGGCGAACGCGGGCAACGGCGCTCCGGACAGCGGTTAGATCGCTGCCCTCGGGAAGTGTACTGAGCAGCGTCTCGCCTTGTTCCTGTACCGCGCCAGCTCCAGCGTCAATGAGCGCCGCGACGATATCACTTCGCCCTTCGCCGGAAGCCCCCGAGATGCGAATGGCCGTCCATTTCATGCACCCAACGCATCCTTGACTTTCGACCAGAAGCCTTTCGGCTGAGCTGCCGGCGGGCCATTGGAGAGCGCGCCAAGCTGCCGAACAATCTGCGTCTCCGAATCGCTCATGGATTGCGGCGTCCAGAGTTGAACTCTGACGCTCAAGTTACCAGATCCCTTCGCGTTTACCCTGGGAAGACCGCGGCCTCGAACGAGGAATACCTGCCCACTCTGAGTGCCTGGTGGCATCCGCAGCGAGAATGGCGAGCCCGCCGGCATCGCCACTTCGACATCGGCGCCGAATACGAGTTGCGGATAGGTCGCGAGTACCTCGCAGAACAGGTCTTCACCATCGCGCTCGAAGCGTTCGTCTTCGGCGACATCGAACACGACGAGAATATCGCCTCGCGTGCCGCCCTGAGGCCCAACGCTGCCTTCACCACGCAAGGTCATGTACTGCCCGGTCGACACACCAGCGGGAACGGACACGGGTATGGTCCTTTCTCCGCGTACACGTCCTTCGCCTTTACACTTCTTGCATGGAGTTTCGAGCACCTTGCCCTGCCCGGAACAGGTGGGACACGGCGCCACGCTGACAAACTGTCCGAAGAAGGACCGTTGGGCTCGCCGAACCTCTCCGCTTCCACTGCAGGTAGTACAACGTACGGTCTTTGAGCCGGCCTCTGCTCCTGTTCCAGTACAACGCTCGCAGGAATCCAGAACCTTTACCGTGAAGGATTTCTGAACGCCGGTGGCGACTTCGGCAAGCGTGAGCGGGATGGCAGCTTTAATGTCGGCGCCGGCACGCGCGCCGCCCTGACTCCGCTGTGCGCCGAACATGCTCTCCAGATTCCCGAAGCCGCCAAAATCCCGCATGAAAATGCCAAGCGCTTCGGAAAGGTCGACGTGATGAAATCCACCAGATCCTCCGCCTCGGAGACCTTCTTCACCATAACGGTCGTAGGTGGCTCGCTTTCGTGCGTCCCGTAGCACGTCATAGGCCTCCGTGATCGTCTTGAACTTCTCTTCGGCCTCCTTGGATCCGTTGTTGCGATCCGGGTGGTACTGCATCGCGAGCTTCCTGTAGGCTCGCTTTATGGTGTCGTCTTCCGCGTCACGCGGAACGCCCAGAGTTGTATAGAAATCAGCCATGAAAGTGATCAGGGTTTGTAGCCGGCATTATCTGAAACCAACAAATCCGCGGCTGCCAACTGCCGGGTTGTAAACAAACTGCGATGACAGTCGATGGTCGCTACCGCCTCGACGGCGGTTTCGCACGACGTTCATTCCAGAAGATCCGTTATCAGTCTCGAGGTGTGTGTCACGAGGGAAATCACCTTTTCATACGGCATGCGAGTGGGGCCAATAACACCGATCACTCCAGTAAGAGTTCCGATGTGATACTCGGAAGTCACAATTGTCAGATTAGCCAGGGATTCTTCACCGTGCTCGCTGCCAATTGTGATCGTGATGCCGGGATGCATCTCACGCTTGCGAAGCAGCTCGCCAAGAGCCTGGGGCTGATCTGTAAGAGCAAGCAGCTTTCTGATTTGCTGGCTGCTGGAAAACTCAGGCTGCTCGGCGAGATGAGACGTCTGTCCAAGAAGAATGTCCTGCGTCATTGGCGTCGGCACATCGAAGAGCTGATCGCCTTCCTGGATGAAGATATTCAGCAACTCACGCGCGTCCGAAGGTGCTTGCGTGTCGCGCAGGCGTTCCCCGAGGGTCGCCCGAATATCACGCAGGCTATGTCCATTCAGGCGTTCATTTAGAACCATCGAAACGGCCGCCAAGGCGGACTCGGCAACCTCACCTGGTGCCTCAACAAAAATTGTGCGCGCTGGTCCGCCATTCAGGCGAAGAACCAGAAGCAGGCGTTCCGCGGACAGGCGGATTAGCTCGAGCTTTTCCAGAATCAGATCTTCGAATCGAGGGCCGGTGGCTACTCCAAGTTCCTGCGTCAGCACTCCCAGCATCTGGGCGGCGCGCCGGAGGATAGTCTCTATGGCGGTGCCCCCCGCCGAGATCTCACCCCGAAGGCGGTCGGTGGCGAGCGCATCCGGGGGGAAGACTCGCATCAGGGAATCGACGTATACCCGGTATGCCATATCGGTTGGAATGCGGCCGGCGGAGGTGTGAGGGTGAAAGAGATATCCCTTGTCCTCCAGGTCACTCATGGTATTTCGAATCGTGGCGGGCGAGACTCCGAGTCCGAATCTGCGTGCTATGGTTCTCGAGCCCGCGGGCTCCGCGGACTCGACGTACGATTGAATTACCGCCTCCAACACTCGGCGCTCACGTTCGTTGAGATTGTCGACCATAAGTCTAAATGTATCAAGGACTTGGAACGAGTGTCAAGTCGGCGGCAAATGTATCCAACCGCAACCATCCGAGTGGTGTCAGGCGAATCCGGCCATTTGCAACTACCGCCCATCCCGCCTTTACCCAACTGGAGGACCGATCGACAATGGCCGAATCCGCGGGTAGCCCCTCGCTGATCCGTAGCCCTAGATACACCAGTTCCGCTGCGCGTTCCTCGAGGGTGAGTGTCTCGCTTCCAGCTTTGACATCGGCCCCAGCCGCAAGACGCCGGTGCCAATCGGCGTACGGCGCGACGTTCCAGGAGCGAGCCATACCATCAAACGAATGGGCCGACGGACCTACCCCTGCGTAAGGAACGCGCTGCCAATAGGCAGAATTGTGGCGACTGCGAAAGCCAGGCTGTGCGTAATTGGATACCTCATAATGTTCGTACCCAGCCGCAGTCAAAGCGGCATGCGCCGTGAGAAAATCCGACTCGTATCGTTCTTCCGGAGCCTCTCTGAGTGTGCCTCGATCCCTCCACCGGCCTGCGGGCGTATGCGGCTCGATGGTGAGCCCATAAAGCGAGACGTGCCGAGGCGCCAAGTGGATTACGCGTTCAAGATCGTCCTTCCAGTTTCGACCGAGCGCTTCGGGAAGGGCGAAAATCAGGTCGAGCGAAAGGTTGTCGATGCCAGCTGCTCGCGCCGCGGCGACGGCGTCTTCAATTTGGGCAGAACCGTGCGTACGGTGCATCCATTCCAGCGCACGACTGTCGAAAGACTGGCTTCCGATGGAAAGCCGATTGATCCCGCTATCGTGCCACCGCCGAGCCGCCTCCACGGTAATGTCCTCCGGATTGGCCTCCAGAGTGACTTCGCAATCCCCTTCCAGGGTCGCATGCTGTCTCACGAGATCGAGAGCGCGCGATACGCCAGCAGCACCGAGCCGGCTGGGAGTGCCTCCTCCGAAATAGAGTGTGTCGAGCCGCCACTCGTCCTTTGCGCGATCGCATACCGCAAGTTCAGCGCGCAGTGCATTCAAATACTCGTCGATTGGCACATGCTGTCTAACGGCGATACTAAAATCGCAGTACGAGCAGCGCCGAGCGCAGAACGGTACGTGTACGTACAGATGGCGCGGGTTCGCGCTCATACCCGGCGGCGGCACGACGGCATTTTCACAGTAGAGCGCATCAATGGACTAGCGTAACGCTACTACCAGAAAATTCTGTGTAAGTATCGCGCCTCGCGCCTGTCCAGTTTCGGCTGCCAAATAAAAACGAAGCATTCCACGGAGCACTATCCATATGCTGTACCGCAGCGCGCTCATCACACCGTGCACAACGGGTGTGTCTTCATAGCACCTGAGCGAAGCGAAGCCTGACGAAAGGAGCAGTTGTCCCATTGACGTTGCGGTAAAAGCCTGCTCATGAGTCATATCTCCGTAGCGAATTCGTCCGAAAAAGGGCGATTCTCCATTTGGCGTGTGGATGAGCCACTTACCGCCGGGTTTGAGGACTCGCCGGATTTCATCCACAAGCGGCAGCAACTCCTCGCGCGTGAAATGTTCGATGACATCGAAAGCGATAATCGCGTCTTGCGAAGCGTCCGCCAGCTCCGCGAGCGTCGCCATCAGATCGCCTTCGCGCACTCCCTCGATTTTCAGACGACGCGCTTCCGCGACCTGTTCGGGAGATCGATCAATGCCAACGATCCTGGAGTATCCGGCGCGCCGCGCAAAGTAGATCAGCACACCATGCCCACAGCCAAGATCGAGGATGTCCGCATCGCGATCGCGCGGGAAATGTTCGCGGATTACTCTGAGCAGATACGGCTCCTGGGGTGCGAACCCGCTGAGAGTAGTGGGCGCAAGAGGAGTGGTCCGCGCATGAACATAGTGATCGTAGATGCGGGCGCGATAATCGAGACTGGGCATAACGGGTAATCTACTATCGCTCATCTTCTGCATTGTCCTTTAACGGCGCCGGATCTCCCCCGTGAGCGCACATTCGATCGCCCCCGACAGCTCGAGTGCTGTGACTGCAGCCAGACACTCTCGCGCGGGCAGCGCCGCGCGCGATGTCAGCGACTCGATGTCGCTGGCTCCATGGGAAAGTGCCGCCCATACCGCACTTTCGGCACCTGTGCCGAAATGGGGTTCCCGCCGCACAGGCCGTGTTAGTCCGACGAGAGCGACCGCGTCCGCGACACTCGCAATAAGCACGGCGCCGTCGCGCAGGAGCTCGTTCGATCCCGCGCTCTGTGGTGAGTCTATGGCGCCTGGAACGGCCGCGACGGTTCGTCCAAGCTCCAGCGCATGATTCGCCGTTATTAGAGCACCGCTCTTAACGGGTGCTTCCACGACGATTGTAGCCCGAGCGAGCGCTGCGATTACACGATTCCTTTTTGGAAAGGAGCCCGAATTCGCCCGGTCGCCAGGCAGCTCTTCCGAGAGCAGGAGACCGCGCTCAGCAATCAGTCGATGAAGCTCTCGATGTGCAGCAGGGTATGCGATGTCAACGCCGGTTCCAAGAACGGCTATCGTTTTGCCGCCCGCTTCGAGCGCTGCCCAGTGTGCCGCAGCGTCAATTCCTCGCGCCATACCGCTGACGATCGTCGCACCTGCTCTGGCGAGCACGCCTGCCAGCTCGCGCGTCATCCGCTCGCCGTAACCGGTGGCCGAACGAGTTCCGACGATCGCTACACATAGTCCGCTCAGAGCCGTCAGGTCTCCAATGGCGAAAAGCACTGGCGGTGCCGCAGTCAACTCCAGCAGCGGCGCAGGGTACGTTGCGTCTTCCTGTGAGATAACAACCGCGCCGCAGGCGGTGGCTCGCAACGCGGCGCCATCGGCAAGTCGACGCGCATCTCGCTCAGCCATTCCGATGGGTCGCGCGCACCATGCTGCCTTCGCCGACCCGTAGCGTTCCACCAGTTCTCTATATGCAGCCGGACCTACTCCGGGAACGAGCGAGAGTGCGAGCGCCGCCTGGACTGTGTTCACGTTTACGGCAGGATGGCGTCAGCTTCACTTCGCTCAGCACTCTTCCTGAGGGCCAGCAATCGCTTCCAGAGTCCGTCCAGAAGCTCGTTAAGTCCCGTGCGCGCCGCTCCGCTTACAGCGAACACGGCAAAGGCATCGGCCGTCTCGATCGCTGGAAGCTCGTCATCACCCCATAGATCCATCTTGGTGAAGACCAGACAGTGCGGCTTGTTCGCCAGCTCTTCGGAATAACTCCGAACTTCGGCGCGCAGGCCGTCGAACTCCACTTGCCAATCCAGGGTGTCAATGGGCACCAGAAACGCCAGAATGCGCGTCCGCTCGATGTGCCTGAGGAATTGCAATCCGAGGCCGCGGCCTTCGTGCGCTCCCTCGATGATACCGGGAATATCCGCGACTACGAAGCTCCGGTGATCGGACATTGGCACCACGCCGAGATTGGGCGACAGGGTGGTGAATGGGTAGGCGCCAATCTTGGGCCTGGCCGCCGAAATCACTGATAGAAGCGTCGACTTTCCGGCGTTTGGTTGTCCGACGAGGCCGACATCAGCGATCAGTTTGAGCTCGAGGACAAGACGCTTGACCTCTCCTTCTTCGCCCCGCTGCCATTCACGCGGGGCCTGGTGCGTAGCCGTTGCGAAGAAGGAATTGCCCTTCCCTCCCCGCCCCCCGCGCGCGATGACGATCTCATCTCCGCCGGAGAGCACATCCGCGATCAGCTCACCCGTACCTTCGTCGCGCACGAGGGTACCTGGCGGAACCGGCAGGACGATATCCAAACCGGAGCGTCCCGTCTTGTTATTTCCCATTCCGTGCTCGCCGCGCTCGGCAACCCATCTGTCGCGATACGTATAGTCGAGCAGCGTGGCAAGATTTGCATCTCCGCGAACTACGATATCGCCACCCCGGCCTCCGTCACCTCCGTCAGGTCCTCCCATGGGGACGCGATGCTCCCGACGAAAGGACATGCATCCCGACCCTCCGGTTCCTGCTTCGACGCGTATAACCGCGCGATCAACGAACATCGTCAACTGACAACCTCATATCCAGGTGAAACGCAAACTGCGATAGCTGATGGGGGATGGTGCGCCAAACTACCATCCATGTGCGTCCGCCATCGGTCCAGCTTGCAGTTCGCGTCTACTACTTCTGGACGCGCTTCCAGAGTTTTCTTATGCGCGCCATCCCCTCAGTGGGGCACATCTCATCAATGATATCCAGGGTCGCGTCAATCGCATTCGGCGAAGCACCCACGTTCAGGGCGCCGAGCAAATGCGAATGAAGCTGCCGGTCCTGCCCCGACACCGCACACACCGCGACGATGCACAGCTCC
>JACDCM010000260.1 GCA_013817545.1 Gemmatimonadaceae bacterium
CGTATACGATGAGTATCGGGTAGAACGTGCCGAAAGCTTCCAGCGTCGACGCGTAGTACAGAAGCGCGGCACCGAGCAGATGCAGGATCGCAAGTATTTTCTCGGTCGAGAAGAACCGGTCCGCGATCATTCCTACGAAGAACGGCGAGATCATCGCGGCGAGCGCGGTGCTTCCGTACGCCAGCCCGATCTGCGTCCCATCGAACTTGAGGGTCGTGCCGATATAGGTGCCGAGCGTAACGAACCAGGCCCCCCAAATGAAATACTGGAGGAACATCATCACCGAGAGACGCACGCGCACGCTCATGGCAGCACCCGAATTCTGATCTCGCGGAAAGCGACCCAGTCACCATGGTCCTGCAATGCGATATGACCTGAACGTTCGCGTCCGTAGCGCGGCAAAGCTGAGAACTTGCTGGCGCGCACCTTTTCCTCCCAATCGGAGCTGCCCAGCTCGAACTCGACGACCTTGGTGCCGTTGAGCCACTGCTCCACGTGGTTGCCATTTACGAGAAGCCGCGCGGCATTCCATTCACCGGCCGGTTTGACGATTCCGGCTGGTGCCCCGTACAGCGCGTAATTCGATCCGGCCGACGTCAGGCGCGACTTGCCGTCAGCGTGCCGTTCGTCGTCCAGGATCTGCATCTCCGGGCCGGTCTCCCAGACGGACTGCCCTTCTTCGCTCACGCGATAAAAGATTCCGCTATTACCGCCAGGCGCCACCTTCCACTCCAGCGCGAGCTCGAAGTTGGCGAACTGGTCTGTCGTAACAATGTCGCCACCCTCGGCGACGCGAGTTAGCGCACCATCCACAACGCGCCAACCGTCCCGAATGGCGGGCTTGCGGAACTCGCGCCAGCCGTTGGTGGTCTGACCGTCGAACAGCGAACGCCAGCCTTCATCCTGCTGCGTCATGCCGGGAGCGCTTCCCGATTCAGCTGAGCCGGAACTGCTCGACTGTGCGCATCCCAGGCAGACCAGCACCGTGACGAGATAAGTGCACGCGCTTCTGGAGGACGAAAGTGGAATGGGCATTGGGGTTTGCAAGAGGTGACATGGGGTAATGCGATTGCGGATTGCGGATTGCGGACTCGAAAACTGGAGTTGCGAACTGCCATCTGTCATCTGCCATCCAGAGAATATGCTTCGCCGACTCCGATAGTAAGACGCTGCACTGAGCTCAGTCAGCCGTCCGCAAATCCGCAATCCGTAGCCACCCGGACGCAACTCTTTTCGCCCCTCCCTTGTCAGAGCTATGGGAGAGTACTACAATCGTCCCCTAGCTTTGACCAGGGAGAGTTCGTGTCACGCACAAACATCGACATGCGGCAGGGCGCCATCGAGCTCCTCGTCCTCAAGACGCTCACGTGGGGTCCGCAACACGGGTACACCATTGCGCGCTGGATCCAGCAAACCGCGGATGACGTGCTTCGCATCGAGGAAGGATCGCTGTACCCGGCATTGCGCCGGCTGGAGGAAAAACAGTTCGTACGCTCGGCGTGGGGAAGCTCCGAGAACAACCGCCGGGCCAAGTTCTACAAACTCACAGAAACTGGCCGAACGGAGCTCAAGTCCGAGAGCGTAAGCTGGCTACGGTACGCCGAGGCGGTAGCGAAGGTGCTGCACGCAACTCGTCAACCCGCATGACAAGGAAGTGACTTATGCATGACGACATGCAGCAGGAACCGGCGTGGCGGCGCTACAGCCGCATGCTCGGCTTCCGGCCGCGCCCGGAACTGGCGGACGAAATCGAGTTTCACCTCCAGATGCGGATCGATGAGTTCGTGCGCGCTGGGCTGACTCCGGGTCAGGCGCGGAGCGAAGCACTCAAGAGGTTTGGTGACCGACCGGACGTAGAGCGCCAGTGTGGTGTCCTGGATGATCGGCGGCTTACCCGGGAACGTCGCACAGAGTGGCTGAGTGACCTGCGACAGGACTTCCGCTTCGCGCTGCGCACTCTGGCCAGGCGTCCGGGTTTCACCATGATCGCGGCGCTGACGCTGGCACTTGGAATTGGCGCCACCGCGGCGCTATTCGGGATCGTGGATGCCGTACTTCTCCGTCCCCTGGTATATGCGCACGCCGAACGAACGGTTGTGCTCTGGAACAGTTTCCAGCAGCCAGCCATGCCCACGGCGCCCCTTTCTCCCGAAGACATGTCGGACCTTGGCGACCAGCTGCGCGGCGTCGAGAACCTGAGTGCATTTTCAGACTGGAACGCGAACCTCACCGGAAGTGGCGAGCCTGCGCGCCTTCAGGGATACATGGTTTCACCGGGTTTCTTTGCCACGCTCGGCGTCACGCCCTCGCTGGGAAGAATGTTTCGCGAGGAGGAGGGACGCGCCGGCAACGACCATGTGGTGGTGTTGAGCCAGGACCTGTGGCGAAGCGCTTTCGGTTCCGATCGCTCAGTGATCGGGCGCTCCCTTCAGATCAACGGAGAGGCTTATATGGTTGTCGGTGTGGCGCCCGCGGGAGTTCGATTCCCGGACGCTCCGAGCTTCCTGTATCCAGAGCGGGCGGACCTGTGGGTGCCGCACGATTGGCGGAACGATCGAGCTGTCGGCCGCGGTGCGCGATACCTGCGCGTCGTAGGCCACCTGCGCACAGGCACCTCACTCGCACAAGCGCAGCGCGAACTCGACGCTGCCGCCGCGTCGGTAGGCGGGCAGTACGCGGATGCCTACCCGAAAAGCTTTGCATGGCGGCCACACCTGGTGCCGCTTCGCGACCAGACAATTGGAGATGTGAAGCCCGCGCTCTTCGTGCTCGCCGGCGCGGTAGTACTCGTGCTGCTAATCGCGTGTGCCAACGTCGCCAATCTGCTCCTGGCTGGCGCATCCGCACGTAGAAGCGAGATCGCGGTTCGTATGGCACTCGGCGCCAGTCGCGGACGCTTGATCCGGCAATTACTGACAGAGAATGTGGTGCTGGCTCTTATAGGTGGTGTGGTCGGCACTGGAGTTTCTTTCGCCTGCCTGGAGCTGGTGCGGAAATTCGGGCCGCGTTCCATTCCGAGAATCGAAAGCGTCGGCGTCGACATCCGAATGCTGGTGTTCACCCTGGGTGTCTCGATCGTCGCTGCTTCGCTATTCGGGCTCATCCCCGCGCTTCAGCAAGCGCATGGCGGGCTTCAGGACGCCTTGCGAGCTGGAAGCCGAGGCATGATAGGTGGGCGGGGAAGGAAGCTGCTCACCACGCTCGTGATTTCCGAGATGGCGCTCTCGCTTATCGTGGTCATCGGCGCGGGGCTTCTCCTCCGGAGCTTCGTCAGGCTGCTCGACACTGACAAGGGGTATCAGACCGCCCACGTGTTGACCGCTCACATTTCCCTGCCGCGGACGAGCTACGAAGAGCCCGCGCGCCGAGTCGCGTTTTTCCGCGCGCTATTCGAAAAGCTCGAATCCAGCACCGCAGTACAAAGCGCGGGCGGCTCCGATCCGCTACCGCTGTCCGGCGACGGCTGGCAGGGCGGGTTCGCCATTCAAGGCCGCCCGGTGGGTTCCGACGAGCAGCTCCCCAGCGTCGAAGTAAGCGTCGTTACACCCGGACTCTTCCCTGCCCTTTCCATCGCCCTGCAGGAGGGACGACTTTTGGCCTCGAGCGACAATGAGAGTGCGCCTTCAGTCGTTGTAGTGGATTCCACTCTAGCGCGCCGGCACTGGCCCGACGGCAACGCCATCGGGCAGCGAATAAAGGTGACTGGCCGAGTCGACACGTCCTGGTCGTCCATTGTCGGCGTCGTGAGGCATATCCGCCGCTCCGGCGCTCGGGACGAGGGCGAGCCGCAGGTGTACGTCCCATTCTTCCAGGAACCGCGCTCGAGAATGTATCTCGCCTTGCGCGGAGCCGGGGACCCCAACTCGCTGATCGCACAATTGCGGCAAGCCGTTACCGAGCTCGACCCCGCTCTTCCCATCGCGAAAATTCGCGCGATGGATGAGCTCGCGGCAGGCACTTCTGCGCGTGATCGTTTCAACCTCTTCATGCTCGGCTCGTTCGCCGCACTGGCCACCGTCCTTGCGGCCGTTGGTCTGTATGGAGTGATGGCGTATACCGTCGCGCAGCGAACGCGTGAGATGGGCGTCAGAATCGCGCTCGGTGCAGAGCCGCGGCAAGTCACACGGATGGTCGTGGGACAGGGAATGCGTCCGGCGCTCCTCGGTCTCGCGCTTGGGCTGGCGGGCTCCATTGCGATTTCGAGGGTGATGCGGCAGCTACTGTACCAAGTTGGCTCTATCGACGCCGCCACGTATGTCGCGACGGTTGGTTTTCTTGTTCTCGTGTCGCTGGTGGCGTGTGCGATACCAGCGCGCCGAGCCGCGCGTGTTGACGCGGCGCTTTCACTGCGCGCGGAATGAAGGGGCGCGGGAGGAGGGAGGCGGTGAGAAAGCCGCCACCCTCATCCGCGGAGTCCGCGGGCGTTCGTGTGGACCCACAGCTCATCTACGCCGTGCCCCTTGCAGTTGGCCTCTTGCTGCACCGCTGGCATCCGTTGCAGACCGTGCCACCTCGGGCTGCCGCCCCGGTGGGTATCGCAACGTTGGTTCTGGGTCTGACGTTGGCTGTGGTCACTGTTCGGCGATTTCGGTGGGCCAGGACCAGCCTGCAACCCTGGGAACCAACCGCCGCTTTGATCACTGACGGACCCTACCAAATTTCCCGAAATCCGATCTACATCAGCTACACACTTCTTTACCTGGGCGTCGGATTCTGGGCGAACTCCCTATGGCCACTTGTCTTCCTGCCGCTCGTGTTCTGGGTCTTGCACCGAGTCGTCATCACCCGTGAGGAAGCCTATCTCGAACGTCGGTTCGGAGACGTCTACCGCGCCTACCGGCACCGCGTTCGGCGATGGTTCTGAGCGCGCCCGAGCGAGTACTGGTGGCACCTTGTGCCGAGGGGCTGGTACGGAGCTGTCCTGTGACTTGCAGGCATTCGCAAAATCAAGCTCTTTCTGTTCAATCAGTCTCAGTGGCGATACTGTAAGCGGCTGAAAGTACGCCGTCTTCTTGAGAGGTTATCGTCATGTTTCATTCTCTCCCACGCCAGCTCGCAGCGTCGGCGCTGGCACTCTCGCTCTACGGTGCGGGGCTGCCCGCGCAAACGCTCGGCACGATAGACTTTCCGACGTCGGGCCGAGCGGATGCGCAAGCGCAGTTTCTGCGCGGCGTGCTATACATGCACAGCTTCGAGTACCAATCCGCGGCCACCGCGTTCCGTGAGGCGCAGAAGCTGGAGCCCGGCTTCGCCATGGCATACTGGGGCGAGGCGTTGAACTACACGCATCCGGTCTGGAATGAGCAGGATAGCGTTGCAGCTCGTGCGACGCTGCAGCGTCTGGCGGCGACACCAGCCGCTCGGCGCGCGAAGGCACCGACCGCGAGAGAGCGCGGCTACCTCGAGGCGGTGGAGCTGCTTTACGGCGAAGGCTCCAAACCGCGACGTGACACGCTGTACTCACGCGCGATGGAGCGGCTGTCGCACGACCACCCGAACGATCACGACGCGCGCACACTGTACGCGCTGTCTCTGCTCGGCTTGAGCCAGGGGACGCGTGACATTCCGACGTATATCCGCGCGGGTGCGGTCGCAGACGAGGTATTTCGAGTCAATCCGAACCACCCGGGGGCCGCGCACTACGTGATTCACGCGTTCGACGACCCGATTCATGCGCCACTCGGTCTCCGCGCGGCGCGAGCATACTCGAAGATCGCGCCCG
Organism: Gemmatimonadaceae bacterium; assembly: GCA_013817545.1. Lineage (GTDB taxonomy): Bacteria > Gemmatimonadota > Gemmatimonadetes > Gemmatimonadales > Gemmatimonadaceae > JACMME01. The sequence goes on from JACDCM010000260.1 coordinate 5,723, forward strand.
ACGCCGCGCATGCGCAGCATATGACGACGCACATTTTCGTCGCGCTGGGAATGTGGGACGACGTCGTTTCGCAGAATGTGATCGCGGCCGGGCACAACCACGGTGCGTGGGGACCCGGTCATTACACCGCGTGGCTTGGTTACGGAATGCTGCAGCAGGGACGCCTGGCCGAGTCGCGGAAGCATCTTGAGACGGTTCGAGGGAATCTTGGTACGACGTCCCGTGCACCGACGCGTGCTTACCTCATGTCCATGCGCGCGCATTATCTGATCAATAGCGAGCGGTGGGACGATCCGTCGCGGAGCTGGACCGTTGACGCCAGCGGTGTTGGACCTGCGCCGCAGGCGATGGACGCGTTCGCGCTTGGCTACGCGGCAGTCAAACGCGGGGATCGTTCGGAGGCTGCCCGACGTCTCGTCGAGCTGGTGGAGCGAGGCAAGCGGTCGCCTGAGAACGATCG